>CABQIW010000009.1 GCA_902464295.1 uncultured Eggerthella sp. | reverse complement strand
AGGACATTGCCTCCCGCGTTGCAGAATCTGCCGCCGCCCTGCGCATCGAGCCTCTTCTGGGACGGAACGTGGAGGCCCTTTCCGGCGGACAGCGACAATCAGTGGTCATTGCATCAGCCTATGCCATGCATCCCGACGTCTTCGTGCTTGACGAACCGACGGCATCGCTCGACATAGCCTCGATACGGCGGCTCGCCGACGTCGTATCGAGACTGAAGTCCTTGGGGAAGACCGTGCTCGTCTCAGAGCATAGGCTGTGGTGGCTTGAGGAGATCGCCGACCGCATCATGGCGATGGAGAATGGTTCCATAACCGCCCAGTGGACCCCTTCGGAGTTTGCAGGACTCTCGGAAGAAGAGCGAAAGAGACGGGGCCTGAGGTCGTGGGGGAAGCAGGGCGATCTCGCACTCGGCGTCGATGTCGCTGGAGAGTATGCAGAACCGAAGCCTCAGCGGGCACTCTCAGCCGAATCGCTCGTCGTCGGCTACAAGCGCAAAGATCCGATTTTGGAAGACCTCGACTTAGAGCTTTGCTCCGGTCGCATCGTCGGAATAGTTGGCGAAAACGGCGCGGGAAAGACAACGCTTCTCAGATGCCTCTGCGGTCTGACGAAGGAGCAGAGCGGAATCGTTTCCGTGGCAGGCGTTCCGCTGAAGGCCAAGCTGCGCCCGACGCGCATTCATCTCGTCATGCAGGAGCCCGGATACCAACTCTTTGGCGATTCGGTGATTTCCGAAGCCTTGGCGGCAGGCAATGGCAACGATGAGGAAACCGTTCGGCAGATGCTCGATCGGTTCGGGCTCCTGCCGCTCGAAGATCGACACCCCCTTTCGCTTTCTGGCGGCGAGCGCCAACGCCTCTCCATAGCCGTGGGGATGTTGCGCGCATCCCCTGTGATGCTTCTCGACGAACCAACAAGCGGGCTCGATTACAGAAATATGAAACGAGTTTCTGGCGCTTTGAGGGAGGCGGCCTCGGGATGCGCTGTATGCGTCATCACCCACGACCTCGAATTCCTCCTCGAAACCTGCGACGAGGTCATCGAGATAGCGGAAGGCAAGGCAACCGCAAGATGCCCGCTGCGCAGCGAGGCGGGCATCGAAATCGTAAGGCGACTTTACTGTCAAGCCAGCTGAATCGTGTACAGAGTCTAGAGAAAGGACTTCGAATGGCAAGCAATGTTACAACAAGGGGCGCCAAGGCACCGACCGCATCATCGAAGGGGCTGACGGCCAAAGACATCCTCCTCGATGCCATCTTCGGATTGCTGACATTTATCGTCTGCATGGCCATCGCGATGGTGTTCAGCATAAGCACCGATCTCGCCTGGTGGACGCATGCTGTTGCTGCAATACCTTGCGGAATCGTCTGGATGTACCTCATGGCGAGAGTTCCCAAGAAGGGGTCGGCGCTCATTGCGGGCTGCGTCATGGCGCTTTTGGGGCTTTTGATGGGCATGGCATGGACAGGTCCTGTCGGCATGGCTGTAGGCGCAGTGCTCTGCGAGGCGATCATGATCATTGGGAAACGGTCGAAATGGTCAATGGCTGTCGGGTTCGCCATTTTCATGCTGTGCTGGTGGTTCGGGATGCAGTCCCTCATTCTTTTCTCCGGTGCCGATTACGTTCAGATGGTCGTCGGCATGGGAATGACGGAAGAGTACGGATGGGGTCTTGTGAACTGGACGCGAAGCCCGATGTTCTTCCTTTGCGGCGTCGTCACCTTCGCATGCGGCATCATAGGCAGCCTACTCGGGTTCAAGGTGTTCAAGAAGCACTTTGCGAAACTCCAGGGATAGGCTTAGCTTAAATCGCGACCAAGAGCGAAGGGCGCCACCTGTTGTGGGGTGCCCTTCGCTTTATGAGTCTAGCCAGCCGTTGCATCTGGTGCTCCGCTTTGTTGCCTCGGCCACCTCCTCGATCATCTCCCTGGTGATGAAGCTGCGGAGATCGAGCTTCAGAGCGACGCAGAGCTTCAGGAATTCATCAACTCGCATCTCGCGCTGACCGTTGAGCACGTACCAAAGACGCTTCTTGTCAATAACGGGCCGCCGTGCTAGTTCGGCGACAGATACGCCTCTGGCGAGTCTCATTTGCTCTATGCGGGCTCTGGTATCTGAGCAATTCAAATCGCTCGTCCACTGTTAACGCCTTGCGATGCGGAACTAGCCGATGGGCTGGGATGCCCGGCTTCCAAGAATGCCGCCACTGCATAATTAGTGATGTTGGATCGGTTGATGACACCCACCATGCGATTCCCATCCATGACAGGGGCTTTCTTCAAGTGGTTATCAGCCAAAACGCGAGCCACCGCGCCCATGTCGTCATCCGCGGCGACAGTGATCACGTTCCGTGTGGCGATCAGCTCCACCGGCATGGACATCACCTCCGCCATCGTCTTCTCGAAGTCAGCGTTGCCGAGCTCAACGAGGAACGACCAGGCGCTCTTGAAGGCCGGAACCTGGTCTGCCAAGCTGCGCATGACATCGCCATCGGAGACGAACCCGCACAGCGCGCCCTTGTCGCCGACTACGGGTGCCCCGGAGATGCCCTTCTTTGCGAAGAGCTCCATGGCCTCGGCTACCGTAGCGCCTATTGGCAGCGTGAACACGTCGGTCTTCATGAGGGCTGCGCACGTCGGTTCCTTGCCCATGCCGGATGCGTCTGCCGCCGCTTCGATTTCAGCATGCTCCCAGGAGCCTTCCGACCCAGATGCGGGATGGGCGGCCATGCGCCGAATGACCAGGGCGCAGACGAAGCCGACCGCGCCGACCGCGCCCACGAGCACGCCGGTGACCTCCATGGCCTGAGTGGCAGCGGCGGCATACCCCGCTCCTGCGGCCACGCCTGCGGCGGTGACGGCGGCGTAGATGCCCGTGAACACGGATGATCCCACGCAGCCCGCCACTTGGAAGCCGGTGGACATGATGGTGACGCCATGTGGGTTCTGCTCGTAGGTGAGCTTCGAGAGCGCAAAGCTCTGCGCGGGGCCTATGACGAGCGCCGAGCCGCAGATGACGGGGATGTAGACGAGCGCGAGCACGACGACGCTTGCCGTGGCGATAAGCAAGCCCGTGAGCACCGAGAACGCCGCTATGCACGCGAAGCCCAGGGGCAACAGCACGCCAGGACCGCGCCTGTCATAGACGCGCCCGGCGACAGGCGAGACGAGGCAGGAGCAGAGGATCGCTGGGAACAGCGCGAGCGACGCGATAAGCGACGGCGTTCCCAGAATAGATTGCATAAAGGTAGGCACGATGATGTTCATGGCGAAGATAGTGAGCAAGGAGAGCATGTTCGCCACCACGCCCAGCGCGAAGGGACGCACGCGCAGCGGCTCCAAATTGATGAGAGGTTCTTCAAGGACATTCTGTCGGCGTACGAACAGCGCGAGCGAGACGATTCCTGCGACCGCCGCTGCGGTGGCAACAACGAGACTCCCCGTGAATGCCGTAGACGCGCCGTAGAGGAGGCCGATGAGCGCGATGCCGATGAGAGCCACCGACGGCGCGTCCAAACGCGGATGAGTGAGATGCGCCACGTCGTGCAGGACGAACGCCCCCGCGAGCAGGCAGAGCACAGAGAGCCCGGCGAAGGTCCAGAGCAGCATCTGCCACGGCGCCACAGCCAGGATGAGGCCCGCCAGGATGACGCTGGAGGATGGCCCCAAGGTGGTCATGGCACCCATGATGCCCATGTAGGTGCCCAGCTTCTCGCGCGGGGCGATCTCGAGCGTGATGTTCATACCGATGGGGATGAGTATGCCGGTGCCGAGCGCCTGCACGACCCTCCCGATGAGCAACACGGCGAAATCTTGCGCCAGGGCGCCGATGACCGACCCTATTACCAGAAGCGCGACGGTGGCGCAGAAGAGCGGCCGCGTCGGGAACGACCGATACGCAAACGCCGACACGGGCACCATGATGGCTGCCCCTAGCATGTAGGCAGTGGCGAGCCACTGCACCGTAGATACGTCCACGGACAGACTCTCCATGATGGGAGCGAATCCGACATTTAGGAAGGTTTCGTTGAAGGTAGCCAGAAACGCCGCGAAGGCGGCAACGAAGAGGATGGCGGCGGGCTTGTGCGCGGTCGCCGCTTTGCTCGGGGAAGCGCTCAAGGTTTCTCCTTTCTCGCAGTGCGGAGCGGAGAATGCTGTCTCGAGGCAAAGGAGAGCGCCGGGGCTATCGTCACGTACTCGGGTTTCCCTGTGCCGTGATCAGATTTACGCGCCCCAGCGCTACATGTGTCGTTTGCAGAAGCTATTCAGTTGCATTGAGATGATACCATTCGGCAGCAATGGCGGATTCGAAAAGGTCACGATCAATCCATGTTCGGCTCTGACAGACGGAGCGAAACGTCTGTATAAGCTCATGGATCACGAGAAACCTAGAATCTTAAGAGGTTCTTGTCTCTCTGCTCAATCGCACCAATGACTCGATGCAATATCGCGTCAGGGATGCCGAGGTCTTCAACTCGTTTTGTCCTGGTTGATTCCAGGAGGCGATTGAACTGTGCGATCTGCGGAATGAGCGTGTCGGCTACCTCGGCCGCCCATGATAGTGCCGATGCGTCTACGAACTCACCGGCCATCTGCACAAGAGCCGTCTCGCCGTCCAGGGTGACGCGATTGAGCTTCTGCAGATCGTCGGCATCGGCTATGAGGAAGCTCCAGCCGTCGCGCCTGCGGGCGACAGGCAGTCCCTTCGGCCCCGGCTCTTCCTTGTAGGCTTCGGCGGCCTCGTAATAGTAGGAGCAGAGCCACAGGCTCTCGCCGTTCACATCCGCCAGGTCGAGCGTGTAGTTCGTGAGCAGGTTCCCGGGCTGGGGTATGCCATCGGCCATGCGGTCAGTGTCGAACACATCTATGCGTCCGCCTGAGTAGTATGCCTTGACTATCATCGCTCGGAATCTTCCCTTCTCTTCTGCTGCTCGCTCTGGCGAGTGGGTTGGGGCGTGTCGGATCGCCGCTGGGTTGCGGAGCCGTGGCTGCCGCCAGTTGTAGCTCGGGTTGTCTGGGGTCTGCGAATTTGAGGCGCGGGTCGCTCTTCCGGAAGCAGCCCCTTCGCTTTCACATAGGCGACGGTTAGCGCTGCGTTGCCACTCTCTTCCTGCGAAAGCGCGTCCAGGTCGCCAAGGCATCTTGCGCGGGAGATCTCGATGAGCGCCACCGCGTCGGACAGCCGTGCTAGCTCGCCCAAGTCGCCCACTTTCACGGCCCGCTTGGCTATTGCGGCTATGGTGCGCTCCCCGGCGTCCTCAAGCCTGCGGACGCCGCCCGAGCGCAGAAGCGGCTCAAGCCGCTCGCGCCCGTAGGCGAGCCCCATGCGCTCGCCTGAGATCCTTCTGGCGGGATGGTCGGCGAGCGCATATATCCAGTCTCGTCGCTGCGCTTTGGGCGAGTTGTCGGACACGGCGACGCCCATGGACGAGAGGACGCTCCGGAACTCCGCCTCGCTCCTCGCCACGGCGCGGGCGATGCGCACGCGGGCACGGATGTCTGCCGTCCAGGAGTACTCGCCTCGCTCGGCGAGCTCCCTCTCGGCGCGGCGCACGTACTCGCTGCGGTACGTCTCGGGAGCCCTCCTCGGGCTGCGCCTCGCCGCACGCGCGGCCACGCCCGTGGGCTCCGGCGGCCGCAGGGCGGAGAGGCCCTGCAACACCGCTATGTCCTGCAGCGACGAGGCGAGCGCCTTGGGGTCGGGGTCTTGGAGGCGCCCGCCCGTCTCGATGTTGGTGTTGTTCACGACCACGTGCGCGTGCGGTATTCCGTTCTGGTTGTCGTCGTGGTAGACGATGGCGACCTCGTAGTCCGAGAAATGCTCCTGCGCCCATGAGGTCGCGAGATCGCGCAGGGCCTCAAGCCCTATCCCGTCTTTCGGGTCGGGCGACACGACGTAGTGCTTGTAGGTGCGCACGCGCTTGCCCCGCCAGGGGAGGTCGTTGCCGAAGGCGCGGCGCGTGGAGTCCATGACGGCCGCCCAGTCGAAGGCCGCCTCCGGGTGCGCCGGGTCGGGGGCGTCGATGTTGATGTAGTCGCTCGCGAGCGCGCGGTTCTTTCGCGTGAGGTAGCGGCAGATGCCGCGTGCGGAGGTGTGGCCCGCGATGGTCTTGAGCATCGGCACGGCACATCACCGTCCTATGCCCGCGATGGCTCGCTCCGAAATGGCCTCAGCCTCGCGCCGCAGCTCCTCGATGCCCGGCTGCATGGCGGCGAGCTTCCCCGATGCCAGATCAAGCTCTTCCAACACGTCTAAGGTGTCCATGTCGTTGGCCCGCAGGTAGTAGGCGATGGCGTTCAGGGCGTGCACCGCCTGGTTGTAGTGGTGCCCCCACCGCCGCATCTCCCGGGCGAGTTTCACGGCGGTCGTGCGGTCTATGACGACGAGGCTGCCGCCTTCCTCGATAGAGGATGTGGGCAGCTGCAAAAGCGTGCGGATGAGGTCGGAGAGCGTCATGCCGAGGCTTCTTGCGAGCGCCTTCGCTCGCTTGACCTCGCCCTCGGACATACGCACGTGGATCTGTCTGGGGTGTCGCTCCATCGTGTCGGCTGGGGTCTCCTTCCGAGTTCAGATTTCCAAGGAGGCTCAGCCGACGCTTTCAGGGGCGCGGGGAATCCCCCGCAAAGAGCGTAGCCGAGCGCAGCGAAGCGAGCGATGCCGCCGTACCGTTTCGGGAAGATTCGTCCTCGTGGCAATGCCGCTCGGAACGTGCGCGAATCACACCCTCCGAAGGAGAGGGCGCGCGGCGGCCAAGAGCTATTCCGTGGACTGTGTACACGGAATAGGCCTCTTGCTTTACTCGCTTTACTCGGCGAGCCATCCTTTGAGATGGCTCGTTCTTGCAGGTTTCACTCATCATGAAACGGCTCCGGTGATCGCAGGCGCTCGACGGTGGCCTTGTCGATGAAACGACCGAGACCTAGATCGAAGAAGGCGCATAGTTTCACAAACTCATCGGCCCGCATGGCTCTCTGCCCGTTGAGGATGTACCAGAGCCGCTTCTTGTCGATGCCGATGCGCCTCGCCAATTCCGCAACGCTGATGCCTTGCTTTTGACGCGAGGACTCCAAGGCCGTCAGGATACGGCCTCCTAAGGCATCGTTTGCTTGAGGGGTGTTCATGCGAAAATGGCCCATGGAGCCCCGCGAAGAAATCCGGTCACAGACCGTGAGGGGCTTGGCAGTTTTTTAGTGGCCGCGATGCTTCTGCTTGCGCTTCTCCGTCCGCTTGGCGAATTGCTCGCGCTTGCGTTCTTCCCTCTGCTGTCGGGAAAGCGCCTCGCTGGCCTCTATCGCCATGGCTCGCTGCTCCGAGAGGGTCTGCTGCGCCTTGGTTCCGCGCCAGGCGTCCGAACGCATTTCCTTCTCGATCATGCGGCGGAGCCTCTTGGGGTTGATGCGCTTGGACTCCTTGGCCTCGACTTGGACCTCGTGCGTGAAGCGAAGGTCGTTCCAGTGGTCGCGGATGAAATCGAACACCTCAGGTGTGGTGGGCTCTGCCCCGAAGACGTGCTTCGCCACGCTGTAGTTCCCGCCGTCCTCGCACTCGACGAGGCCGATCCAGAACGGCTCCTCGAAGCGCACGGTGAGTTTGCACAGGCTCATCGCTGTTCCTCCTTTATGTAGATGACGAACCTGAAGGAGGGACAACCAAGGAGGTAGGTTACTGACGGCGCCCGCGGGAAGCCGCACCCCGACTACCCGACGGGGTCGTGTTTTTACCTTCGGCGGCAAGTATACCGCAGGAGGAATAAAAAAGCCCTCCGGCCCGAAGGTCGGAGGGCTCGCCCCTCGAAGAGGCCAGGAGGTCTAAGCGGCCTCCGGGAGGGTCCGCAAATCGGCCCCGGTCGGGACGCCCGCTACGGCTTGCGGCTGCAGCTGCTCGATGGCTCCGCCGAGCGCGTTCAGGTGGTGGCGAATCATCGCCCGGCTGTCGCCCATGACGAGCAGCGCGATGTTGTCGAAGCGGACCGCCATGTCCACGGCGTCCTCATGCTCGGCGAACCACGCGAGGGCGACCATCTCGCGACGCTCACGCACGCCTGCGCTGCATCGCTCGGACGGGAAACCTTTGTCGGCGTCGCGGCGCGCGCTCACGTCCACGAACACGATGGTGTCGCCGTCCTCGGCGATCACGTCGCACGTCCCAGCAGGGCACTTCCAGGCGGTTTCCAGCACGGTGTACCCGCGGTGCTCCAGGTAGCGGCTCGCCGCCTTGGTCGCCTTGTCGTTCAGATTGCTCATGGTAGACCTCCTAAGTCTTTTCGGCTGGGCCCTTTGCCCCGCCTCGTGGCCCGTCTGCCGCCCGAGGTTCGCGCGGGCGCGCAAGGGAGGAAGCGAAACCCGTAAGGGCCTGAGTTTTCCGAAGGTCTTGGAAGAAAGCGCCTCCCCTGCGGAAAAGTTTTCGCGGCCCTTGCGTGGCCGCGCGGTTCTCGGCGAGCATGCGGGGCTGGAGGCGGGAGGGTCTGACCGGATGCGGAGGTTGCCATGTGGGATGAAGGGCAATGCAGGAGAGCGGCTTCTCGCGAGCTAGGGCAAGAGAGGCAAAGAGAAAGCCCGCCGACCGGGTGGCCGACAGGCTTGGGTGATGTTGCGAGCGCTTAGGCTGCGGCCTGCTCGACTCGCGGGCGAATGCGGGCTGTGTCGCCGTGGACGTAGTTGTTGCAGTTCCACGAGAAGTCGCCGTCGTGGTCGCACTTGGCAACGTACGGCAGGTCGGGGTAGACGACCTCCCTCTTGCCGTTCGGCACATCGACTTCCACCGCGATGCGGTTGAACTCGGGCTGCCCGAAGCCGACGACGGGATAAGCCTCCCACTTGCCGTAGATGCTGTCAAACATCCACACCTCGTCACCGACCTCAAGCTCGCTCGCGGGAATCTCAACCGAGTCCAGGAGTTCTCCAAGGCGAAGCTCTTCGGGCATGGAAGCGTCGAAGGCGCGGAGCATGTCGTCGAACTCGTGCCAGTCCTCCTCTTCGGAGGGCCCGAAGGAGCGCATCCCGACGGGGTTCCATTCCGAGTCGTACTCCGTACGCAGGTGCTCGGCGATGTGCCAGCCCTCGATGACGTAGATGCCGTTGTCGCCGGGGTCCATCTGCCGGTCGGTGGTGTAGACGCCGACGCCGAGCGAGAGGGAGCCTCCGAAGAAGTTGCCCATCACCTGGCAGATGCGGGCAAAGCCGTACTCGTCCGAGCTCGGCGGCCGGTAGCCCTGCAGCTCGCAGTACTTGAGCAAAGGCTCTACGGTGTCGCGCCCTCCGTTCCAGTGCAGGTAGACACCGACCTTGCGCTCCGGCGTGGTGATGACCGCTCGATTTCCCATGATGACCTCCTGGTGTTCGCGGCGCCCCTCCTTCAGGAGCGCCTCCTTGGGTCGGCGATCGCGCGGGAGGGCGACCGGGCGCAAGGGGGGAAGCGAAAACCGCAGGCCTGAGCTTCCGGTCACGAGCGTGGTCTTTCAGCGGAAGGTTTTTCGCGGCCCTTGGCACCTGGGCGCCGTCCCGTGCAGCGTGGCTCCCAAGGCGGATGCGCCTGAAGGGAGGGGCGGATGCCGGGAGGCGGTCTTGGGAGCGGCATCGCCCGTTCGGGATGCTTCATCGGCAGAGCCTGCCTGCCAAAGCGAGGGACAAAAGCTCGCTTGCGCCCGAGTCGATGGATGCCGCGCCGCCGAAGCGCTCGCGGACGCGCTCGCACTCCTCGGGGGAGATGTCGCGGCTCTCCCCCGTCTCGGGGTCGAACCCGCAGAACACCATGTCGCCGAACACGATGGCGTAGAGGTCGCCCTCGCACACGGGCGTTGCGAAGTCGAGCTGGCTCAGGAACCCGGCGTCCTCCATGGCCTTGTCGGCGTAGACCGCCCGGTTGGCGTCGAGGAACGTCGCGCCGAGCGCCCCCTCCTCGTTGCAGTAGCCCGCGGGCGCGTCGCCGAAGAGCCAGGAAAGCGGCTCGATCAAGCCGCCGACGCAGCCCTGGAGCGCCTTGAGGAAGCTGCCGTTCTCGTCGGATTCGAGGGTCCTGGGCTCGGGCTCGCGCCCCACGGGCACGACCATCACATCGAGCGTGCGTTTCATGTCGGTACCCCCTTGTCGGTGGGGATGAGAAGAGAAGGTGCCGCCCGACCCGTTGTCAGGCCGGGCGGCTGGAAGGAGCGTCAGGCCGCCTTCGCCAGGGCGGAATCGTCCTCCTCGTCCACGTCGAAGGGCGGCTCCTCAAGGGACTGCCCGTCGGCATCGAAGGGAGGCTCGCCGTCCGCATCGTCAGAATCGGTGTCGGCATCGCCTTCGCCGAAGATCTCGTCCTCGTCCTCGGCGGCGAAGATCCCGTGGAGGTGGTCCATCAGGTCGCGCTCCTCCTCGGAGAGCTCGTACCCTGCGGGCACGAGCACGTCGTCCATGAAGGAGACGAAGCCGAGCAGGTCGTCAACGTCGTAGGACCAGGGCTCGTAGCCGCACTTGAGGGCGCGGTCGGGGAGGCTGGGCACGCAGGCCGGGATGGTGCGCATCAGGATGAACTGGTCGAGCGCCTTTCCGCGCGGCTCCTTGAAGCCCTCCCAGGCGTCGTCGGGCTCGCACTCGTAGCAGGCCTCGAAGGCCTCGTGCGCCCACTGGCGCAGCTTCGACTGGCCCTTGGCCGGGAACTTCGGGTAGATGGACTTGGCGAACTCAGCGATGCGCCCATCCATGGCCTCAAGCGTCGCCTTGCGCCCGAGGTAGGCCTCGGTCTCCGCGATCTCCTCGGGAGTAGGCTGGTAGTCGTGGGACTCGTCGTCGCAGTAGAAGGTGGTGTCCGCCCCCTCGCCCCAGGCCTGGGGCTTCACGACGGCCACGAGCCCGGGGTGCCCGCACTCGCCGTTGCATCCGTGGTAGCCCTCGCCGAGGGAGTCCGCATCTACCACCTTGACGCCGAGCGATTCCAGCCGCGCCGCCTCCTCCTCGGCCGCCGCGCGGGCCCGTGCCTTGCGGCAGACCGCCTGGCGGTCCCAGTGGCTCTTCTTGGAGAGCACGGCCACCACGTCGTCCTCGGTGAGCACGTCGTCGTATTCGCCCATGAGCGCCACGGCCTCGAAGTCCAGGTTCACGGCGTCCACCGGTACGACCTTCGTGCCCCGCACGTAGGACTCGGCCTTGTCCTCGGGGATGTCGGCACTGACGGCGGCGTCCGCGATCGGGACCCCCAGCGAGAGCATCGTCTGGATGCCGCGCCCGCGCTCGGCCTCGGTGAGCTCCTTGCGGTGGTTGTTCTCCGCGTTGAGGATCTGCGCGATCCTGGCGTCGTCCCATCCGTCCATCACGTAGGCGTCGGCCTCAACGAGCCCGAGCGACCTCATGGCGGCGGTGCGGCGGTGCCCCGCGACGAGCTGGTAGGCCTCGCCGTCGGCCACCACGATGAGCGGCGTGATCTGCCCGTTCACCTCGATGCTGCGGGCGAGCCCGGAAACGTCACCCAGACCTTTACGGTTCTGGTAGCTGCTCTCGACGCACTGGGAGAGCGGGATTCTCGTCGTTTCCATGATTTCGACCTCCTTGTCGGTTCGGCCCGCCCCCTCTGGGCGGACCTTGTGGCCCGTGCAGCGGACGGGGTTCGGGAGGCGCGCCAAGGGAGGAAGCGAAACCCGCAAGGGCCTGAGTTTTCTGAAGGATTTAAAAGAGGGATCGCCCTTCAGAAAAGTTTTCGCGGCCCTTGCGCGCCGCCCGGCTCCCGGCCGAGCATTCGGACATCAAGGCCGCCGGGGGCTCGGGGCCGCGCCTGCGGAGGCCGGATGGCGACAGAGGAAGCCGCCTCGTTGCGTCGATGTTCCGCTTTCGGGAACGCATGGTATCGAGCTGGTATCCAGGGCGGTAAAATGAAGGCAGCAGAAACGGAGAGCAGATGGATCATCCCTACACCGAAAACGACATAGAGGCCTTTTCCCGCGACCCAGAGGGGCACTACTTCGACCGCAAGAGCGCCCGAAAGGACACGGGCGAGATAGCCAAGCATCTGATGGCCTTCGCCAACGCAGCCGGAGGCAAGCTCGTCGTGGGCATCGAGGACGACGGCACCGTGACCGGCTTCAAGCGCGACAAGGCCCACAGCATCGAGGGCTTCGAGCAGGCCCACGTGACGGAACTGACTCCGTCTCCGAGAGTCGAGGCTGAACGCATCCCCGTCGTGAATGTCGAAGGCGAGAGCGATCAAGTGCTGGTGATGGATGTGGCACGCTCCGAGAACCAGGTGGTGCGCCAACGCAAAGACGGCAAGGTGGCGCTTCGCCAAGGGGACAAGAGCGTGTGGCTGGATTATGGGCAGATACGCGCGCTGGAATACGACAAGGGCGAGTACTACTTCGACGGCGAACCCACGCGAGACCTCACACTGAAGGACGTAGACCATGAGGCGTTACAGACCTACAAGGACGCTCTTGGAACTGCTATCAGCGATGAGAAACTGCTACGTAGCAAAGGCTTGTTGAAAGATGGCAGGCTGACAAACGCTGGCACCATGCTGTTTGCGGAAGCTCCAGCGCTTTCGCTTCCCCAGATGAAGTTCCGCGTGCTCAAGATAGATGGCACCGAAATGGGCCATGGGGATGGGCTTCGCGTTGTCAAAGAGCGAACATTCGAAGGCCCGCTCGTAAGAGCCCTTCCAGAGGCCAGGGATTTCATCGCATCGCAGCTTCGCGAATACCAGTTCCAGCTTCCCGGTAGGATGGAGTTCACCACCGTTCCGGAATACCCGCGCTATCCATGGTTCGAGGGGCTGGTCAATGCCATAGCGCATCGCGACTACACGATTCGCGGCGAGCATATCCGCGTATACATCTTCGACGATAGAATGGAGATTCAAAGCCCGGGCGGCCTTCCGAACCTTGTGACGCCAGAGAATATGAGGTATACACGCTATTCTCGCAACCCCTCTATTACCAATGTGTTCATGGCTTTCGACTGGGTTCGAGAATTGAACGAGGGCGTGGACAAGATCTACGATGAAATGGAAAGGGCCGGATTGCCCGATCCCGAATATCAGATTCGTGAAGATGGCTATTACGTCAAGCTCACCTTGAGAAACAACCTTGAGGAACGCATTCCGAGGCTCAGGAATGCGGTAGCCCATGGGAATATTGCTGGCGACGCTATAGAGCCCGATGCCCTGCAGCACGGCGTCCAGGTGCCCGTTGACCTGTCTACGTTGATGACCCTCTCGGGAAATGAGATTGCTGCGATTCGATTGGCGGCCGAGAACGGGACCGTGACGACAAAGGGGTTGGCGGAAAACAGGGGCATTACGACCCGAACGGCTTCGAGCGTGCTGAAGGGCCTTGCCAATCGCGGCATTCTGACTTGGCGCGGCAAGAGCCCCCGCGACCCAAAGCAGTACTACGAAATTACTCCGAAAGATATTTCGTAGTAATTTCTGAGTAGACCCAGCTCCACAATAAGCGCATTCGACAGAAAGCTACGGATAGGGACATGGAAGACGAGTACAAAGACATATCGCCGCTGTATATGCAGCGACTGAAAGGCCAGGTGGAAAGCGCCCTCTGGAATCTGTTCGAGGGATCAAAGTACAGGCAGGTGGAGGAGTACGTTCGTCGATGGCATGACGATGATGGCAACTTCTGGGAGAACTTCTGCATATTCGAAAAGGATGGCCATATCGACCTCAGCCGCACGTTGGCAATGATGCCAAACGACATATTGATAAAGATGGCGGCCGATATCGGTGTGGAGACGCCGGGGCTGCTTCCCTGCATTCCGGTGATGAAAAACATTCTGAATCAGAACAACACCAATGCCTACATGAACTTCGAGCGAGCCGTCAAGGATGTTTACGACCATCCAGACCAATCCGTTGCGCTGGCCGCTTCAACGCTCGAAGGCCTCTTCAAGACGATCCTGCAAAACTCCGACCCAAGCATTCAGGCGAAGAACCTGTCCCTGAGCAATCTGACGAGCAAAGTCGTGAAACAGCTCGTTAGCGATTGCGACGCATCTGCACCACGGGAAATAAAGACCCTTGCATCACAGCTGCGCGGGCTCGGGAGCACAATAGACGATCTTCGCAGCGATAAGTCGACGGCGCATGGTAAGGCGGATGGCGATTATGTCATAGACGACGGTTTATGGGCAGAAACTGTAGTTAATGCTACTGCTACTTTAGGTTTGCTGCTTTGGAGGCTGTACGAACGTTCTTGCGTTGAAGCGAAGGCGGCTACAGCCGTTTAGTCGACACCCGTCTATGATGGCGACATTCCGTTTTAGCCTGTACCATGATTGACGAGACACCCTGATTCGAGATAATAATCGCACGTAGAAAAACCGCAAGGTTTTGCAAGGGCCGGTCCTGCTGGGACTGGCCCTAGTTTTATCTAGGCATGTTCCAGGACCCCGTCGAGGTTCGCCGCGCAGGTCTTCACGATGCAGCGCACGGCTGCCAGCTCGGAGGCGGTTATCCTCTGGTTGTCGGCCTTGTCCTCAAGCATCTCAAGGAGCGACGCCGCGCCCTCCAGCTTCTCCGAGGACTGCACCATAACGTTGACGAGCTCTTTCGGCGGGGCGTATTCTGCGCTTGCTGCCATGGGGCCACCTTTCCGTATTCGGGATAAGGAAGATGGTAGCCCCTGGGAATGTCAGATGAGAGGCATCCACCTCAGTTGTCACGCTGTTGGGAAATGTACACCAAATACCCAAAACGGCAGATGCCCCTCTGTCCGGTATTTGGTGTACGTATTCAGTTAGCGTGACCGTTTCATTATAAACCGCCCCGCATTCGCCCAAAAGACGCTCACAGGTTAAGCAGACGCGTCGGACGGCGAACGTCCGTCCGACATCTCTCACATGAAGCGGAATACGGCGCGGAAGAGCCATTTCGCGAACCTCCATAATGCCCTCATGACAACCTCCCTCCGAACGGCATGGCGCTCAGCGCCAATGCTTCTTCATGGGCCCGCTCAAGGCTTGCGCTCGGGCTCCTGAACAGCTCGACCACCTTGAGGTAGCGGTCATAGCGCTCCTTGCAGGCACCGAGGAAGCGCTGGTAGTGCCTGTCGGTCTTACAGGCTTCGAGCACGTCCTCCTCCGGGGGCAGCTCGCCGCCCATGGCCATGGTCGAGCGTATCACGCAGCGCTGCGTCTCCACGCGCCGCCAGAGCTTCGCGAAGTCGGGGTCAGCCTGGGCGAGGCCCGGCATGTCAAGCGGCTCGCCGTCCGCGTCGAGCAGGTCCGGCGGTATCGGCTCGTCGGCGTAGGCGGAGAGCCCTCCCTCGCCTTCGAGCCAGCGAGCGAGGTTCTTGGCGAGCGTCACGTCGTCGCCGTTTCGCATCCAGTAGCTCTTGGCATAGGCGCAATAGGCCTCGATGATGTGCTCCGGCGCGAAGCCCTGTGCCACCCTGCGCTCCCAGGCCGCGAGGCAGTCACGCTTGAAGCGCAGCGAGGAGACCGGCTTGATGGACATGGCGCACAGCCGCTCGAAGGCTTCCGGGAACTCGCCCTTCCGATATGCCACGAAATCATCGCGGCCCTTCTCCTTCGCGCCTCCGCCGTCGGGGGGACAAGAGGGGGGTCGTTTATCGGAATCAAGTTCTTTATCGGATGAGTGATTTATAGGGGCCGATTCCCCAGATGTGGCTTTTCCAGATACGGGTTTTCCCGTTCTGGGTTCTGCCTGGGGATTCTCACCGGTTTCGCCTGTTTCGCCGACGCTCGGAGACGCAATCTCCACCTCCACGTTGGCGGCAGGTTCGCGGGTGAACTCGGAGAGGATGGCGAAGCCGTCTGCTTTGAGCTCCGCGGACACCTCCCCGTGCATGGCGGGGTCGTCGAGGGTGATCCAGGTGGCCTCCTCGGCCTTGAGGAAGCGCCCGTTCACGCTCCGCTTGCGCGCGCGGATGATGTAGCCGGAGGCCTCAAGTTCTTTGATGCCCGCCGTCACGGCGTCCACGCCGTCGCGCACGAGCGAGGCGAAGCCCTTGATGGTGAACACCCACTCCGGGTTGTTCTCGAGAGAGCGTATCTGGCAGTAGATCCCCTTGGCCTTCGCGGAGAGGCCGTGGTCGAAGAAGATGGTGTTCTCCACGAAGGTGAAGGAGCCCTTGCCGCGGTGCATCACGTTGCCCATCATGCACCGCCCTGCCTGCCGCGCCGTGCCTCGGCCTGCTCAAGCAGCTCAAGGGCGCGCACGATGCGGCCCTCTATCTCGTCTCTCGTGGCGCTCGGTCTGAAGAACCGCGCGATGCTCTTTTTCGGAATCTTCACCTGCTCGACCTGGTTGGGCTTCTCCTCCTCCATGATGGAGCGCACGAGGGCGTATGTGAGCGAGCCCTCCTTGGAGTAGCGCTTCATCTTGACGGCCTGGGCATGGGAGGGCGTGCACGCCTGCGCCCCCATGGCGTCGTAGAGCCACGCCTGCTCCTTTTCCGATAGGTAGCTCACCTCGACGGCCGGGAGCATCTTCATGCGCCCATCGTCCACGAGCGCGAGCAGTTCGGGGATGAGGTGGGTCAAGCGTATGAAGCGCTGCACCTTGGACTCGCTCGTGCCGAGCTCTTCGGCTAGCATGCTTCTCGACCACCTGCCGCTCAACTTCTGCGCAAGTTGCGCAGAAGTGAGGTCGGTGCGCTGTCCCTGGCGCTTCATCGCCTCAAGCCGCATCGAATAAGCGAACGCCCGCTCGCTCGGCAGGATGGCCTCCCTCTGGAGGTTGCTGTCCACCATGGCGATGACGGCCTCGTCGTCGCCCATGTCCCTCACGATGCAGGGGACGCTCGCCAGCCCCGCAAGCTCGGCCGCCCTCTTCCTGCGGTGTCCGCTCACCAGCTCGTAGCGCTCAGCGCCCGACGCGCGCACCGTCAGCGGCACGAGCACGCCGTTCTCGGCGATACTCTCCGCCAGCCGTTCCATCTCCTCGTCGTCTTTCACATGGAAGGGATGTCCGGGAAAGGGGTCTATGAGCGCGAGCTGAATCTCCGTGACGCCCTCAAGGGTCGCGTTGTCGCGCTCGCTTTGGGACGTGAACAAATCGTCCACTGTGGGTAGCTCTATGGGCGCTCTCTTCCTAGCCACGGTCAAGCACCTCTTCCGCAAGCCTCTCGAAGGCGTGAGCCACCTTCCCGTCCCCGTCGTAGGAGAAGACGCTCATGCCGGCTGCAGGTGCTTCCGCCGCCGAGACCGCGCGGGGAATGACCGTATCGAACACCCTGTAGGTGCTCCCGTATCTTTCACGTATGGTCTGCTCGATCTCGTGAGCAAGGTTGTTGCGGCTGTCGGATAGCGTCACGAGGATGCCCTCCACTTCGAGAGAAGGGTTGATCTGGCGGCGCACGCGCCCGACGGTCTTTAAAAGCCCTGTCATGGCGGAGGCGGGAAGATATTCGGCCGACACGGGCACGAGCACGCTGTCGGATGCCACGAATGCGTTCACGGGAATGATGCCGAGTGTGGGTGCGCAGTCGAAGATGATGAAGTCGTAGCGCGCCTTGAGCGGGGACATCCACATGTTTACAAGCTGCTCGCGCGACATCGCCATCAGAATGGGCATCTCCATTCCGGCGAGCTCGATGTTGGCGGGCATGAGATCGATGCCCTCGTCGTGCAGAAGAGTTCCCTCACGGGGGTCGAGGGCGATGCCCTCGACCATCGCGTTCAGATGGTTGGCGAGTGTCGGTGACTCTAGGGCATCAGGGTCTTTCCAACCGAGCGACTTGGTGAGGTCGCCCTGCGGGTCGGTGTCCACGAGCAGCACGCGCTTGCCCAGGCGCGCGAGGGCGACCCCGAGGCTCACGGTCGTCGCGGTTTTGCCGGTGCCGCCCTTTTGGTTGGCCACGGCGATGGTTCTGCATGGCATGATCTGCCTCCGTCCTGCGGCTGCGCGCCGCGATCTGGAGGTCAGATGGGATAATCCACAAGAACTCTACCGACAAAGAAGGCTGTGGGGCATTTCGCGCTCCGAGCTTTCCCGCGTACGGGAAAAGTACGGGGAAAATTCGGATTTCACAGCGAAACGAGATGATTCTCAGATTTCGTCAGTTTCGCAAAATAGTGCTATTGAACTGGGGTTTCTCGAAAGATAGATTTCACGGATTTCGCAGTTCATTACCGCCTCAGCAGCTTGGAAGGCTGGAGTTCTACCATTGAACTACACCCGCAAAAAAAATGGTCGGGATGACAGGATTCGAACCTGCGACATCCTGCTCCCAAAGCAGGCGCGCTACCAAACTGCGCCACATCCCGACGCGACGTTGCATCATTATAGCAAATGGATACTTACAAGGTTGTCCAAATTGGCGAACGGGTCAGTATCGAGCAGGGGAGAGGAAGCTCTGTTGCTCAGTTCAATGGGAGCAAGGATGCCGTTAAGGCAGAACGAAAAATCCACGCGCCCTATTGAACTTTTGGGAGAAAACAGAAACAATGGTGAGAGGAAAACTCGTGTTTTCCCTTGAAGGGGTTGAACACCGCTCGTTCGTTCACGCGGTGTTTCTAAAGGAGAAAAGGACTCACTATGCCGACTATTTCCGGCCACACGAAAACGATCTGCCTGATCGGCTCACCTGTTGAACATTCGCTTTCACCCGCTATGCATACGTTTTCTTTCGAACAGCTTGGCGTCGATTGCGTATACCTTGCTTACAATGTCGAGCCTGATCAACTCGAAGCTGCTGTAAACGGCATGAAAGAGCTTGGGTTTCTCGGTTATAACGTCACCATGCCGCATAAGACCTATATTTCGCGTTACTTGGATGAGGTCTCTCCAGCTGCTGAGCTGATGGGCGCTATCAATACGGTTGTCATCAAAGATGGCAAAGCGATCGGTCACAACACCGATGGCGCGGGCTTCATGCGCAATATAAAAGAAAATGGCGTTGATGTGGTTGGTAAGAAGGTCACGGTAATGGGCGCAGGTGGCGCCGCAATGGCGATCTATACTCAGGCCGCTCTCGATGGTGTTGCTGCGATCGATGTCTATAAGCGAAAGAACGATTCATACGATGCCGCAGCGGAGCATATCGCGCATATTGCTGAAAAAACCGGGTGCGACATTCGTTTGGTCGACATGGCAGACAAGGATGCCATGAAGGCTTCTATCGCGGAATCGGTATTGCTCATCAATGCTACCAATGTTGGCATGGGCGATCTGGAAGGAATAAGCGTTGTTCCTGCCGAGTTCCTTGTCGATGGTCTGGTTGTTGCAGATGTTATCTACGTGCCGCGCAAGACGAAGTTGCTCGAAGATGCTGAAGCTAAGGGGCTCAAGGTCATCAACGGTCTTGGCATGCTTCTGTGGCAAGCTGCTATCGCTGAAGATATTTGGGTAGGTAAGGAAATGCCCACGGAGCTGGTCCAAGAAAAATTCTTCGACTAAGAACGCGCTATTCGCGATCTCATGTATGGTGTTCAAGGGTAAACACCAGAAGAATTTCAGATATACAAGGAAAAATGGAGGGGTAATAACATGGCTATTAGATTTGCCGTATTCGGATTGAATCAGGGTTCGAAGATAGCGCGCGATGCGAAGAAGAATCCCGATTATGATTTGGTGGCAGTTGCTGGTTTTGGTCAGCAAGCTGAAGATGTTGCTGCCGAGCTTGAGGTGCCGCTCTATGCGGATTATACTGAGCTGCTCAATGAGGTACCGCTCGATGCGGTTGCGATCGCGCTGCCGAATGGCCTGCATGTGAGCGCGACCCGTAATGCGCTCGATGCAGGTGTTCGCAATATCTTGCTCGAAAAGCCCATTGCCAACACGGTAGAAGAGGCGAACGAGATCATCGCGATGTGCAAGGAGGCAGATGCCACGTTGCTCATCGGTCATCATCGCCGTTCTTCTACAAAGTACTTGTTCCTGCGTGATTTCATCGCTTCGGGCAAGTTGGGCGATCTGGTTGGCGTTCAAGCCACGTATGCTATTGCGAAACCCTATAACTATTGGGATGTGGAATGGCACACGAAAAAGGGTGGCGGTCCGTTCCTCATCAATGCGATCCACGATATCGACGATCTGAACTACACCACCGGCATGAAGGTCACGCGCGTTTATGCCGCTGCACGCAATACGATCCGTGGTAACGAAGTCGAAGATTCTGCTTCTATCGTGATCGAATTCGATAATGGCGTTACGGCAACCTATTTCATCTCCGATGGCACGCCGGGCCCGTGGAACTATGACTTGGCTGCTGAGGAAAACCACTTCTTCCAGTGGTGTCCAGGCGAGAACAGCCTGCGCTTCTTCGGCACGCAGGGTTCATTCGGTTTCCCGAACATGGATTTCTATCACTATGTTGACGATGATCATTACGGCTGGGCAGAGAAACTCGTCACGGAGCACTTCGATGTCGAGAAGAACGACCCGATGACGGCAGAGATCGAGCATTTTGCAGACCTCTGTCTTGGGCGAGAAACGGTACCGCGCTGCACCGGCGAGGATGGCGTTGCAACGCTCAAGGTCATCAATGCGATCCTTGAATCAGCGGAGACTGGTAAGCTCGTCGAAATCGACTAAGACACTTTCCTTTACTTCAATACAGCAGGAAAAGGCTCTCTTTAGGGAGCCTTTTCCTGTTTCGCGTTGTTTTTTCGCGCTCGTGTGGCTTGCGGCAGACGCAGTTGAATTCCTAGGCTATAATAATCACGTTTTGCGCCCATAGCTCAGCTGGATAGAGCAGTGGACTTCTAATCCAAAGGTCGTAGGTTCGAATCCTACTGGGCGCGCCATAAACATTCTCTGCCTGCCTCGATCAGGCTTTTTTTATCATGTATGTTTGTCATGGTAAACTTTATTTCATTGACACTGCTCATAATGCTGATAACATGTGAACAGATGCTCATATGTAAGCTATTAGAATAACGCTTTAGTAAAGAGGAACCGTATGGAGCAAACGATAAGAATAGCGATCGATGGTATGCATTGTGCGAATTGCGTGGCTAATGTCGAGAAGCATTATCGTGCACTGCCAAGCGTTATCGACGTCGCGGTCAATCTTGCGAACAACACGGGGCGTGTGACGTTCGACCCTTCTCAGGCGAGCGTGGATGACATGCTGAAGGTCTTCGACGATCTGCCCTTTACAGCGGAACTCATCGCTGAAGATGCGCCTTTGGTCGATGAGCATCGCCGCGCGAAAGAGGCAGCAGAGCGCAAGCACGACCTCAAGGTATTCGTGGTGTCTGCCATTCTTACCGTGATCATCTTCTCGATCGGCATGATCCCTGGTTGGCATATGGCAGTAGGGCACTTCATCGCAAGCGCTTTCTTCGGTGGCGCAGCAACGCACGTGCAAGCGATGTTTGCAGGCAATATCCTGCTTCTTGTGCTCACGCTGCCCGTGCAGTTCGGCTGTGGCTCACGTTTCTATAAGGGCGCATTCGATTCTTTGCGCAGTGGGAGCGCGAATATGGATGTGCTCGTTGCGCTCGGTACCACGATCGCGTTTCTCTTCTCGCTTTGGATCACGTTCTTGCCGGTCATTGCGAACAACTGGAGCGATGCTGAAGTGGCTCTCGCTATCAATGAAGGTATGCCTTATTTCGAAACTTGCGCGATGCTCATCACGTTCGTTTTGCTCGGAAAGATTCTGGAGACGCGCGCAAAGGGAGCAACCAACCAGGCGATCGAGGCGCTCATCAACCTTACGCCGCCGACAGCGCAGGTGCAGCGCGGCGGTACGGTGGTAGAGATCCCGCTTGCCCAGGTGGTCGTGGGAGACAGCGTACTTGTTGGACCAGGTGAGAAGGTGGCTGTCGATGGGGAAGTGATCGAAGGATCGACCGAGATCGATGAATCCATGCTCACTGGCGAAGCGCTGCCAGTGACGAAGCACCCAGGAGATAGCGTTACGGGCGGCACAGTGAACACCACAGGTGCCATTACGGTGCGCGCATTGCGTGTAGGAAGCGATTCGACGCTTGCGCGCATCATACGGGCGGTTGAGGATGCGCAGGGCTCGAAAGCTCCCGTGCAGCGCTTGGCGGATAAGATCGCATCGATCTTCGTGCCGTGCATCCTAGGAATTTCGCTCATCACGTTCTGTATCTGGTTCTTCTTCGTTCCGCCAGCTGGTGCGAATACGCTGCTCACGCAGTCCCTTTTGCCTGCGATCGCGGTCATCGTTGTAGCGTGCCCCTGCGCGCTTGGCCTTGCAACGCCAACTGCGCTCATGGTAGGCATGGGCAAAGGCGCTCAGCTGGGTATTCTTATCAAAGATGGTGAAGTGCTCGAACGTCTTGGAAAGCTTGACGCAGCGGTGTTCGACAAGACCGGTACGATCACGGTGGGGAAGCCTCAGGTAGTTTCGTGCTCGCTCACGTCCGAGAACCTTCGTCTTGCCGCTGCGCTCGAAACGAAGAGCGAGCATCCGCTTGCCCGCGCAGTCGTTGAATACGCTCAAGCACGCGGACTGGTGCTTCCTGCCGTAAGCAACTTTCGTGCGCTTGTCGGCGAAGGTGTCGAAGGCGAAGTCGAGGGGCATCAGGTGAAGGTTGGCTCTTTGGTGTTCATTGATGGTGCTGAAGTGGGCGGATTCGAGTTCTCGGACGAAGCTAAGCCAGATGCCAAGCAGACGATCGAGACGCTGAAGCGAAACTACGACATTACAAGCTATATGGTTACGGGCGATAACGCCGCGCAGGCTGCGCGCATCGCTTCTGAGGTTGGCATCGCATCAGATAACGTGTTCGCGGGGGTCAAGCCGCTTGAGAAAGCGGAATGCGTTGAAACCGTTAAGGCGTCGCTTGAAGCAGCTGACTCGCGCGCCAGCTCAAAGCAAGGCACGAGAACCGTTGCCTTCGTGGGGGATGGCATCAACGACGCACCGGCACTTGCCGCAGCAGATGTTGGCATCGCGATGGCATCGGGCACGGATGTTGCACTCGAGGCAGGTTCGGTCGTGCTCATGCGCAATCACCTGCGCGATCTTGTCACTAGCCTGCGGCTTTCGAAGGCCACCATGCGCAAGATCAAGCAGAATCTGTTTTGGGCGCTCATCTATAACTGCATCATGATCCCGCTCGCGGCGGTGGGCATCCTGGCTCCTGCGCTTGCGGGTGCGGCGATGGCGCTCTCGAGCGTGACGGTCGTTTGCAACTCCCTTCTTCTGAAGCGTTTTCACTAGTGCGAGGTTGCCTTTGGTGGCCACACGCCGTTTCGCCCAGAAAATCGCAGACTTCACCTGCCTGGGGCACGAAAGCGCGCGAAGAGATATACAATAATCTTTTCGTTTGAAACAACCTTCAAGGAGGACGCATGTCGTACGCGCTTTCAGGTAGGCATTTTCTCAAATTGCTCGATTTCACCTCAGAGGAGATCGTTGGCCTGGTCGATCTGGCTCAAGATCTCAAGGAAAAGAAGCATGCAGGCATTCCGCATCGCTATCTTGAAGGCAAGAACATGGTCCTCATCTTTGAGAAGACCTCCACGCGTACGCGTTGCTCGTTCGAGGTTGCGGGTCACGATCTGGGCATGGGTGTTACCTATCTCGATCCATCCGGTTCCCAGATCGGCAACAAGGAATCGATCAAGGATACTGCGCGCGTACTCGGGCGCATGTTCGATGGCATCGAATATCGCGGCTATGGGCAAGAGATCGTCGAAACGCTCGCGGAGTATTCGGGCGTGCCTGTGTGGAACGGCCTTACCGACGAATTCCATCCTACGCAGATGATCGCCGATCTGCTCACGATCCGTGAGAACTTCGGCGATTTCCAGGGTCTCAATCTCGTCTTCATGGGCGATGCGAAGAACAATGTAGCGAATTCGCTCATGGTGGCCAGCGCGAAGATGGGCATCAACTTCACAGCGTGCGGCCCAGCGGAATGCATGCCTAACGATGAGCTGGTGGCAACCTGTCGCGCGATCGCTGCAGAGAACAACTGCGAGATCCGCCTCACTTCCGATGTGGAAGAGGGATGCACGGGTGCGAACATCATTTATACCGATATTTGGGTCTCGATGGGTGAGCCAGCAAGCCTCTGGGAAGAGCGCATCCGCTTGCTTTCTCCGTACCAAGTGAACGCGAAGGTCATGGCCATGGCTGCTGATAATGCGATCTTCCTGCATTGCTTGCCTGCATTCCACGACACTGACACGTCGGTCGCACAGGATATCGAGGCGCGCTTCGGCCTTACCGAGATGGAAGTGACCGATGAGGTGTTCGAATCCGCCCAGTCGAAGGTTTTCGACGAAGCAGAGAATCGCATGCACTCGATCAAGGCGATCGTGCTTGCTACGCTGGGCTAGAACGTCCTATTCAACATAAGTTCAGTGCCTGGAGAGGGAAGTGACTCTGCGGGCGAATCGATAGGAAAGAGAGAAGGAAGATCCGCATGACGGTTCGTGAGTCTTTGGAAGAGGTAGTAGGCAGCGCGCTTGCTGCGTGCGTGAACGATGGGAGCCTTGCGCTTGAAACGGTGCCTGAGCCAAGCCTTGAGCGCCCGCGTGAAGAAGCACACGGCGATTGGGCGTGCACGATCGCAATGCGTCTTGCGAAAGTCGCCCACAAGAACCCACGCGAGATCGCCCAGATCATCGTCGATCATCTTCCCGAGAATACCATCATCAAAAGCGTGGATATCGCTGGTCCTGGCTTCATCAACTTCACGCTCGAACCTTCTTCTTTCCAAGCAGTAGTGCGCGCGGTGCGCGATCTCGGGGAAGAATACGGCAAGTCCCAGCTCGCTGTTCCTTGCAAGGTGAACCTTGAGTATGTTTCTGCGAATCCCACCGGCCCTATGCACGTGGGTCATGGCCGTTGGGCGGCGCTCGGTGATTCGATGGCACGCGTCATGCGCCATGCGGGGTATGCGGTGGATGAAGAATTCTACGTGAACGATGAAGGCAACCAGATGAACGTCTTCGCTGATTCGCTTGTGGTACGTTATCAGCAGTTGCTGGGCGAAGCGGTCGAGATGCCCGAGCAATCCTATGGTGGCGCGTACGTGAAGGATCTTGCGCAGGTCATCGTCGATGCTGATGGCGACAAATGGCTCTTCGTCGATCCCGATGAGCGCAGGCAGGAGTTTAGAAAGCGCGGCTATGCAGCCATGATGGAGTCGGTGCGCGATACGCTCGAGCTCTTCGGTACGCAGTTCGATACCTATTTCTCCGAGCATTCGCTCTTCGTTCCCGGTGAAGACGGCAAGACGAAGGTCCAGCATGCCTTCGATGCCATGAACGAGCGCGGCTACATCTATGAAAAGGATGGCGCAACGTATTTCAAATCGAGCGACTTCGGCGACGAGAAGGACCGCGTGCTCATCAAGCAAAATGGTGAGCTCACGTATTTCATGAGCGATGTTGCTTATCACTATGATAAGAAGCAGCGCGGCTACGATCTCTTGATCGATATTTGGGGCGCCGATCACCATGGCTATATCCCACGTTGTCAAGCGATGATGGCGGCATGGGGCTATCCGAACGATCTTGAGGTGGTGCTGGGCCAGCTGGTGAATCTCTATCGCGATGGCAAGGCAGTGCGCATGTCGAAGCGCACAGGCGAGATGATCACCTTCCGCGAGCTCATCGATGAAGTGGGCGTTGATGCAACACGTTATCTCATGCTCTCGCGCTCTTCCGATCAGCAGATCGATTTCGATATCGAGGTTGCGAAGAAACAAGATGCCACGAACCCTGTCTATTACGTGCAGTATGCGCATGCACGCATCTGCTCGATCCTGCGTAAGGCAGCTGCTGAAGCGGGCATCGAAGACTGGGAAGCGCTTTCACCTGATGAATTGGCTGCGAAGCTCAATTTGGAT
The DNA here is from genome assembly GCA_902464295.1 of uncultured Eggerthella sp. Classification (GTDB taxonomy): domain Bacteria; phylum Actinomycetota; class Coriobacteriia; order Coriobacteriales; family Eggerthellaceae; genus Anaerotardibacter. The sequence goes on along the minus strand of CABQIW010000009.1, from coordinate 28,116 downwards.
GATGCGAAGCTCGAGTTGCTCACTCATGAATCGGAGCTCGCGCTCATGAAGGCGATAGATGGTTTCACTGATCTGGTGGCAGGCGCTGCGCGCGACCGCGCGCCGTTCCGCCTAACGCACTATGCTCAAGATCTTGCTGGTCTCTTCCATTCTTTCTACACCAATTGCCGCGTGCTGGGCGAAGAGGCAGAGCTTACTAAGGCTCGCTTGGCGTTGGTGGATGCGGCACGCATCAATCTTGCGCAAACACTCGGCTTGCTCGGTGTTTCTGCACCGGCTGTTATGTAGCTTGTACGCAGAGAAGTTTTTGCAAGGCAGCGGATCGCGCTCGGGCAGAGGCTCCCAGATTCGTTGCCTTTCCTTTTCCATTCGCCTGTAAGTTCGTTTCGTTGAAGCGCTGCATTGTTACATGCATGTTAAAGCTCGATGGCTCGGTCTTTTCCATCTTTTGAACATTTGGTTAAATACACTTACCGAAAAATTCATTAGGAGGTCACATGAGTTACGTCGAGTCCGTCATCGAGCTTGTCAAGGAGAAGAACCCGAACGAGCCCGAATTCATCCAGGCTGTTACCGAGGTCCTTACCTCTCTCGAGCCTGTCATCGAAGCCCATCCCGAGTACGAGAAAGCATCGCTGCTCGAGCGCTTGGTCGAGCCTGAGCGCGTTATCATGTTCCGCGTTCCTTGGGTAGACGACGCAGGAAACGTGCAGGTAAACCGTGGTTATCGCGTGCAGTACAACAGCTGCATCGGCCCCTATAAGGGTGGCATCCGTCTGCATCCTTCCGTGAACCTCTCCATCATCAAGTTCCTCGGCTTCGAGCAGATCTTCAAGAACTCTCTCACCACGCTTCCTATGGGTGGTGGCAAAGGCGGTTCTGACTTCGATCCTAAGGGCAAATCCGACAACGAAGTCATGCGCTTCTGCCAGTCCTTCATGACCGAGCTCTGCCGCCACATCGGCGCAGACACCGATGTTCCTGCAGGCGATATCGGAACCGGCGCTCGTGAGATCGGCTACATGTTCGGTCAGTACAAGCGCATCAAGGATGTCTGGGAGGGCGTTCTTACCGGTAAGGGTCTTTCCTACGGCGGTTCGCTCGCTCGTACCGAAGCAACGGGCTATGGCCTCGTGTACTTCGTCCAGGAATACCTCAACTGCCACGATGACAGCTTCGAGGGCAAGACCGTTGCTGTTTCTGGCTCGGGTAACGTTGCGATCTACGCGACCGAGAAGGCTCAGCAGCTCGGCGCTAAGGTCGTTACCCTGTCCGACTCCACGGGTTGGATCTACGATCCGAACGGTATCGATGTGGCGCTCGTCAAGCAGATCAAAGAAGTCGAGCGCGGCCGTATCTCTGAATATGCGAAGCGTCGCGAAGGCGTTGAGTACAAGGATGGCCGTGGTGTTTGGAGCATTCCGGTTGATATCGCTCTTCCTTGCGCAACTCAGAACGAGCTTCACCTCGAAGACGCTAAGCAGCTCGCAACCCATAACTGCATGATCGTTGCCGAAGGCGCGAACATGCCTACCACTATGGAAGCAACCGAGTGCCTCATGAACAATGGTGTTGTCTTCATGCCGGGCAAGGCATCGAACGCTGGCGGCGTTGCCACCTCTGGTCTTGAGATGTCTCAGAACTCCGAGCGTCTTTCTTGGACCTTCGAAGAGGTCGATGCGAAGCTCCAGCAGATCATGAAGAGCATTTACCATGCTGCTGATGATGCTGCTAAGGAATATGGCCACGAGGGCAACTACGTGATGGGTGCGAACATCGCGGGCTTCAAGAAGCTTGCTGATGCGATGATGGCTCAGGGCATCGTCTAGTCTTAAGCCCTGTTTCAAGCGCACTAAAGCACGCGCATCTTGGTTGCGCGTTACTCATAGAGCAACTAGGGTAATAAAGCTCCCCGATCTGGGGAGCTTTATTCGTGTTCGAGAGGTTTCTAATCGGCCGCTTTGAGCGGGATCATCTTGTGGTGCCCTCAAGCTCGAGAACTGTGATGGCTTCAGGTATGAGCGAGATATCGTATTCGTAAGCAGGGATCGGTTCACCGTCCACCTGAGCAGGCACGATATCCTTGAAGGTGATCTTGATATCCTTCCCAGCAAGGAAGTGGATGTGGGGGTCGTGTATGTGCTTGCCATCCTTCGCTCTCATGAACAGGCGCACTGCTTCGAACTTCGAGAGCGGGGGAGCGGCATAGCAGATATCGAACATGCCATCGTCAAGCTTGGCTTGCGGGCATATCTTGAATCCGCCACCATACGTTTGCCCGTTCTGAACAGCGAATGTATAGAACGTGAGATCGTCATAAGATTTTTCATCGATCACGATCTCGGCAGAGATGGCATTAAGATGGTTCTTGATCTGATTGAAGCCGCTTTCGATATAGAGGATCGTTCCGGTCTTGTTCGTCCTCTTGCGGCGCTCCATCGTCTCAAGCGCGATAGCAGCATCTACGCCGAACGAGAGCGTTTCGCAGAAGTAGGTGTCGTTGACCTTGCCGATGTCGATGGTCTTCTTCTCGAGGTTGGCAAGCTTGTCGAGCACTTGGAGCGGGTTGAGCGGAAGGTTGAGGCTTCGGGCGAAATCGTTCCCTTGCCCAGCAGGGAAGATGCCAAGTGTGGGGCGCTTCTCCTTCTCGATCTGCATGAGACCGTTCACCACTTCATGTACCAACCCATCTCCGCCGAGCGCGAATATCGTGTCGAAATTCTCGCCTAACTCATGGGTGATGATAACGGCATCAAGTGGATGGGTGGTCTCGATCACCTCGAAATAATGGCCACGGGTAACATTGGTGATGCTCTTGAGCAGATGCGCGATCTCTTCGCGCGCATGACGCGCGCGCCCGCTTTGCGCCTGAGGATTAACGATCAAAAGGGTATTTCCGAACATGAGAGGATCCTTTCAGCGCGTTTTGATTGGGTAGTGCACAGCACAGGAGTGACTGCTGAAGCAGCTGGTATACAATCAATAGTAAGAGATTCATTCTTTAAAATAGCTTTTAGCAGCATCGGTAACTGAATTGACACGTTGCGAAAAGGGGCACGAAAAGTAAGCTCACCTGCTTTCAAGCAAAGAAAGGGCCGGCTCCTACTTCGCGCCATCATCATGTTTTGGAGAAAGACAGAGATATGACCAACGAAGAGAACACCACGAATACAGGCGTACGTAAAGCACAGGAGCGTTTGCATATCGACAACACAACGAAAAGCGGATTCAATGCGCTCGATTCGATCGGGAAGAGCGATTCCTCGCAGGCAAGATGCTTCACGTATGTGGCAAGTGATGGTTCTCAAAAGAAGCTTTCGATCGTCTACCCTGAAGTCAGCTATGTGACGAACTTCCTCTTGAATGAGGATCTTCCTGGTATCTTCCACAGCAGCTTCTCGATCGATAACTTCTATTTCGCCGATCGTATCGATGAGTTCGCGGTCGTTGATCCTGGGGTCAGTGCTTTATTCGTCGATGTTGGGGCGTATGATCTGTGCGGTGTTGAATTCTTGGATGAAGCGCTTGCGCGTACAGGCACGGCCTGGGAAGATGCGAATGTCTTCCTCACGCATTCGCACGATGATCACGACGGAAACCTTGCCTACTGCTTGGACCGTGGGGCAAAGAAGGTCTTCATGAAAGAGCTTCATCAGTTCGGACCGAATGCGGTACAGGAGATCCTCGCACAATGGGGCGTAGCGCGCGCAGGGGAGAGCGAGTTGTCTTTCTATATCGAGCGTTTGGTCAATCGCCGTGAGCGGTTCAAAGGGTATGAGGACCGGATCACCTTCGTTGGCGATGGAGACGCGATCGATGTGGGTGATTATCATCTTGAGGTCATTGAGACACCTGGTCATACGGCATCGCATCTCTGTCTGATCGAACGCGAGAAGGGAATTCTGTTCGCAGGTGACCATGTGCTCGATACAGCACCCGGGATCATGTCCTTCACCGCTGATGTTCGCCAGCTCCAACGCTTCCTTGCGAACCTCGCGTATCTGAAGTCGCTCGATCTTGAGCGCGTGTTCATGTGTCACCATGAGCCGCTCATCGGTGCGCCGATCATCAACGCATTCATCGAGAAGATCATCGCAAGCTATGATCGACCGATCAACAAGATGTTCACGATGCTCGAGGCGGAAAACCCGCTTACGGTGAATGAACTGGCGCAGAAGTACTACTTCTATCTGCCCAGCTGGGACGACCAGCCTCCGATCCTCCAGGTGCGCCGCCTTGCGATCGCCTTCTCATATCTTGAGTATCTTTACGATATGGGAAAGGCAGAGCGCCAGGTCGCTGAAGACGGCGCACTGCTTTACGCGCTCAAGTAGAGGGCTTGCAATAAGCAGGAAGGCAAAAGAAAAGGCTGGGGGAGACCAGCCTGAAAGTTCATGGTGGATCGTCGGGGACTCGAACCCCGGACCTTGGGATTAAGAGTCCCCTGCTCTACCAACTAAGCTAACGATCCGTTTCGTATGTATGTGCGTTTGTGCGCTTTGCTATTTTAGGCTATCGACCGAAGTCGCACAAGCAAAAAATAGAGCAGCTCCACAAAAGCTCAAAAAGCGCGCTGGGGTGGATGAAGGGACTTGAACCCTCGATCTCCAGAGCCACAATCTGGCGCCTTAGCCAACTAGGCCACACCCACCATATGCGCAGAAAAGATTATATAGAAATAATCTGCTCTTGCAAGTAAAGATGGGAAAACTTGTGAATCTTACGCAGCGGACGGATTAAACCAGCGAATCGGTGGCTTGTTTCGTTAGTATAGAAGGTAGTCGACGCAAAAGAAGGATAGATCTGTGGCAACATTCGAACTGATATTACTGCTTGCAGTTGCGGTTCTCCTGTCTTCTATCCTCGATCAGATCGTCCCCAAGGTCTCACTGCCGCTCATTCAGATCGGCTTGGGCGTCATCATCGCGTTTTTGGCGGTTTCTCCTATCGAGATCAATATCGAACCAGAGCTCTTCTTGGTGCTGTTCATCGCGCCTTTGCTCTTCAGCGATGCGAAAGATTCGAACAAGAAGAACTTATGGGATAACAAGGTAACTATTCTCTCGTTCGCGATCGGGCTCGTGCTCATCATCACGCTCTGCGTTGGCTTCATGGTGAATTGGCTCATTCCTTCGATTCCACTCGCTGCTGCGTTCGCACTCGGTGCAGCGCTCGGGCCTACCGACGCGGTCGCTGTTCAGTCGTTGCGTAACGAGGCGCAGCTTGGTAAGCGCGAAGGGGCCATCCTGCAAGGTGAAGCGCTCTTGAATGACGCTTCGGGCGTTGTTTCGTTCCAGTTCGCTATCGCTGCTGCAGTTACGGGCGCGTTCTCCCTTGCGGATGCTACTGCTTCCTTTGCAGTGAGCTTCGTTGGTGGCATCGCGTTCGGCATCTTCCTTGCGGTGCTGTTCTTGTTCATTTCGTCGAAGGTGCGCGACCTTGGTCTTGATAGCACCACGTTCCACGTGCTCTTCGAAGTTTCGATGCCTTTCGTCACGTTCCTGGTATCCGAGATCATCGGCGTGAGCGGCATCTTGGCGGTCGTTGCGTGCGGCATCCTTTGGTCGATGTACAACACGCGGAAGATCTCGCCGTATCGCTCAAGCCTCAATATCGCCCTTTCGAGCGTATGGAAGGTGATCGGCTTCACGCTGAACGGCATCGTGTTCGTGCTCTTGGGCATGCAACTTCCCATGGCCACGCAATCGACGTGGAACGATGTCTACATCAACAACTTCGCACTTATCGGGTATGTGCTGCTCATAACGGTACTCATCGTGGTCTTACGCTGGATCTGGGCGCTTGCGATGTCGCTCATCACGAAGAATCCCGACACGAATCGGCGCGATAAGATCAACAAGAAGACCATCGTCAATGCGCTCGTTACCACGGTCGGCGGCCCGAAGGGCGCGATCACACTCTCGATCATCTTCTCGATGCCGTTCTTGCTCTCCGATGGTTCGGTCTTCCCGCAGCGTTCGCTCATCATCTTCTTGGCTTCAGGCGTTATCCTTTGTACCCTGCTCTTGGCTAACTTCGCGCTTCCTGTGCTCGCACCGAAGGATGTTGAAGAAGACGAAGAGGAACGGGAACACAACCTGCTCATGCGCATCGAGATACTGCGCACGGTCATCGAGCGATTGCTCGTTGAGGCAACGCCGGAGAACGATAACGCGACCAAGTTCGTGGTCGCGTCCTATAACAATCGCATCGCAACGATCCGCGATTGGGTCGATATCGAACCACCGTCTTCAACGCAACTGCGCATTCAGGTGATCAATCATCAGGCGAATGCGCTCATCGAAGATATTGAAGCCCGCAACGTCGATCCCTATGAGGGTTTTGCCTATCTGCGCACGCTGCTCCACCAAAAGAATCTGCTCACGCACACCAAACAGCGTTTCCTCTCGATCCAAATGTTGCTCATGAGCATCGTTCGCTTCTTCCGCGAGCTGAAGAATCGTTTTCTTGCACTGCTCAATAACGAATCCATGAAGGAGAACCTTATGCAGCATCAGGTTCGCATGATCTGCGAACAGGAAGCGATCCGCTATCTTCATTCATTGGTCGATAATCCGAACTATCCGAGCGAAGTGGTCGCAAAGCTGCTTATCGCTCACGAACGAGTGCTCGCCGCCTTGCAGAGCGATGCAGGACGCGCTGATCATGTGGTGGAGCAGGCTACCACTAACAGTGATTCGATCCAACGGATGGCGCTCCAGATCGAACTTGAAGTGGTCGATGACTACTATGCCTCAGGGAATATCTCACGCGCTGAAGCGAAGAAGCTTCGCGATAATGTTTCTCTTATGATGCTCGATCTGGACGATCATATCTAAGCAGTGCTGCGCTGTTTCTAACGAGTCGTTTCGGGAATAGGGAAGATGAACGATCAAAAGCTCGAAGATATCAAACGTCAGCTTGCTTCCGTGCCAGCGCTTCCTGGCGTGTATCTTTGGAAGGACAAAAAAGGGCGCGTCATCTATGTAGGCAAGGCAAAGCAGCTGCGCGCTCGCATGCGCCAATACGTGAACTTCCAAGATACGCGTGAGAAGATCCCGCTGCTCGTTTCTCAGATCGATTCGTTCGAATATATCGTGGTCGAGAACGAGCATGAATCGCTCGTGCTCGAGAAGAACCTCATCCAGCAGTATTCGCCCTATTTCAACGCGGACTTCAAGGACGACAAGAGCTATCCGTTCATCGCGCTTACCATGGGCGATGTGTTTCCGGCCATCAAATACACGCGCGAAGCCCATAAGCCTAACACGCGCTATTTCGGTCCCTATACTGATTCGCGTGCCGCGCGCGACCTTGTCGATATCACGCGTCGTATCGTGCCGATCTGCGCTTCTTCGTGTGCGGAATGGCGTCGCCTTAAGCGTCGTCTTGAGAATTGTTCGTATGATGAACTCGAGCTCTCCGACCGTCCGTGCTTCGATGCTCATGTGGGGCTTGGGCCTGGTGCTTGTTGCGGTGCGATCGATCCGGAAGAATACCAACTTCTCGTAAAGCGTGTGGCGCGCTTTCTCTCTGGTCAGCATAAGGAGTTCCTCGATGAGCTCGAAGAGAGCATGCAAGCCGCCGTTGCTGAGCTTGATTTCGAGCATGCGTCACGCATCAAAGGCCGCATCGATACGATCAATTCGCTTGAGAGCAAACAGCACGCGGTCTCTTCGCTCAACCTCGATTCAGACGTGATCGGCATCTACCGTGAAGAAACGATCGCGGGTATTTCGCTCATCAACGTGCGTGGCGGTAAGGTCATCAATACGAACGAATTCATCTTCAACAAGGGCAAGGACGTTCCGTTCGAGGACCTGGTGCGCATGTTCATCCTGCGCTATTACGATAAGACCTCATCGATTCCGCACGAGGTCATTCTTGAAATGCTTCCCGAAGACAGCACGGTCATCGAAGAATGGCTCACCGAAAAGCTGGCCAGTCCCTATGGTGCCAAGGTGAATTTCATCGTTCCCAAGCGAGGGGAGCGCTCAGCGCTCTTGCAGATGGCGAATACGAACGCATGCCATGTGCTCATGCGCTACAAAGCGCGGAGCAACTATGACGATGAGCGCATCAATCAAGCACTGCTCCAGCTCGAAAGTGCGCTCGCGCTCGATAGGCCGCCCTTGCGCATCGAGTGCTTCGATATCTCCACCATTCATGGTAAGCATTCGGTCGCTTCGATGGTGGTGTTCGTGAACGGCAAGCCTGATAAGAGCCAGTACCGCCGTTTCAAGATCCGGCTCGAGACCGAAGAAGCGAACGATTTCGCCATGATGAGCGAGGTGTTCGAGCGACGCTACAACGCCGAGAAGATGAAGGATGAACGTTTCGCCCAGAAGCCCGATCTTATCGTGGTCGATGGTGGCAAGCCTCAGCTTACGGCGGCGCTCAGGCAGCTTGAAGAGCTTGGCGCTTCCGATATTCCTATCGCAGGCCTTGCCAAGCGTGATGAAGAGCTCTTCGTTCCCTGGCAGGAAACGGGGCCGGTTGTGCTGCCCAGTGGGTCGCCGAGCCTCTATCTCTTGAAGCAGGTGCGCGATGAATCGCACCGTTTCGCCATTACGTATCATCGCGAATTGCGCCGCAAGGCTATGACCACGTCCATCCTCGATGAAGTGCCGGGGATCGGTCCGAAGCGCAAGAAGCAGATCCTCAAACATTTCGGTTCGTTTTCACACCTCAAGCAGGCGAGCTTGGACGACATAAAAGCTGCTAGAATTGTTCCTGATAGCGTTGCAGAAGACCTCTATGAGGTACTTCGTGCAGAATATGGAACCACTACGCTAGAAACATCTCCGGATGATAAGGACTAGATATATGGCTGAGCAAGCATCTGAAGCGAAGAGCACTGAAGAGCAACAAGGCGAACGCGTGGAGCCTACCGTTGTCATCATCACCGGCATGAGTGGGGCAGGGCGCACGGAAGCGGTCCATGCTTTCGAGGACCTGGGGTTCTTCTGCATCGATAATCTTCCGCCTGAGCTCATCATGAGCATCGTGAGCCTTGCGAACATCCCTGGTCAGAATGAAGGTTTGCGCAAGCTCGCCATCGCTTGCCCGATCCGTACGCAGAGCTATTATGACCAGCTCGTCAAAGAATTGGCCAATCTCGATGAAGCTGGCATCGGATACCGCCTGGTCTTCCTCGATGCTACCGATGAAACGCTCATCGCACGCTACAAGGCAACGCGTCGCCTTCATCCGCTCAGCATGGAGAACAACCTCACCATCGGTCAAGCGATCGAACGTGAACGAGAACTCAATAAGGATCTGCCGAAGATCGCCCATTCTTATATCGATACCTCTCAGACCTCTACGCGCGTGTTGCGCGAACGCTTGCGCGAGCTCTATTCGCTCGAGACCAAGCGTGAAGGTTTGAACGTGGTCGTTTACTCGTTCGGATTCAAGCATGGGGCACCCGTCGATGCTGATATCGTCATTGATGTGCGTTTTCTTCCAAATCCGTTCTACATTCCCGAAATGCGTGTCCTTACCGGCCTTGATGAACCAGTGCGTGATTTCGTGCTCTGCAATTCTGAGACCGAGGCATTCTTGGCTTCATGGAAGAATCTGCTCGATTGTGTGATGCCGGGTTATGTGGCTGAAGGAAAACACCATCTGGCTATTGCGGTAGGTTGCACGGGTGGGCAGCATCGCAGCGTGGTGCTCGCAGAGCAGACGGCGAAGATCCTGAAAGAGGAAGACTATAACGTTTCGGTCTATCATCGCGACATCGCGCTGGCCGATACGGAAAAGGCAGCCACCAAATGAGCAGCGAGGCGTTCAAACAAGAGCCCACGCTCACGTCCATGTTTCAGGCGATCGACCGCATCGATACGCAATTCCCGCATGGCTACAACGACCTGAAGGCGGTCGTGATCGGTGGCGGCACGGGTGCGCCGGTCTCGATCCGCACCTTGCTTTCGATGGGCATCCAGACATCGGCGGTGGTGGCCATGGCGGATGACGGCGGGTCAACGGGCATCTTGCGCGCTGAAGCAAAGGTCACTCCACCAGGTGATATCCGCAAATGCCTTGCTGCATTCGCCGAGAACCCCGATGATCCGTTCACTAAAGCGTTCAAATATCGCTTCGAATTCGCGCGCAATCATACGCTCGGCAACCTCATGCTCTCCGCACTCGAGGAAGCAACTGGTTCTTTCCCTGAGGCGGTGAAGATCTGCGGCAAGCTGCTCGGCAGCAAAGGCAGGGTCTATCCGTCCACGCTCAACAATGTGGTGCTCAACGCGCGCACGCTTGATGGGCGCACGCTTCACGGACAAGCGACCGCGTGCAAGTCGGAAACGGCGCTCGATACGGTTTGGCTCGAATCGGCTGGTCAACCGATGCCTTATGTTGAGGCTATTCGCGCGATCTACGATGCGGATTTCATCGTGCTCGGGCCCGGTTCGCTCTTCACCTCGATCATTCCGAACTTGCTCGTTCCTGGCATTCCCGAAGCGATCGAGCGCTCGAAGGCCAAGACTATCTTCGTGTGCAGTCTTGCCGATCAACAAGGTGAGACTTGGGGCCTTTCAGCCATCGAGCATGTCGATGCCTTGCGCCGCCACGGCATCGGGCGCAATCTCGACTATGTGCTCATTCACAGCACGGAGAAGATCGCGCCACGGCAAGCGCTGCAGGATAGCTTCGAGGCTATCGCTGGTTCGGGTGCGCTTGCGAGCGCTCACCAGGAGAACAGGGAAGGCAAGCCGCTTTCCGCGAACATTCGCTCAGTAGAAGTAACGTATGAGGATATTCAGAAGATCCAGCAGGATGGCACGGTGGTGCTCGTGCGCAACATGGTCGATCCGCAGCGCCCCACGTGGCACTATCCGCCTGCGCTCGCTCGCGCGTTCGCTGATGTCTTCAAGCTGAATATGCCTTCTGCTGGAGCGTAGGCTCATGTCGTTCACTACGGAGGTCAAAGAAGAGCTTTCCCGCGTTGCACCAGGGTGCTCGCATTGCGAGAACGCCACGCTTGCAGCGCTCATTCGCATCGAAGGCACGCTGCTCATGAAAGGGCAGGGCAGATACGCTCTTGAGATCGCGACCGACTCGCCAGTGGTCGCGCGCTTCATCATCAAGGCGTTGCATGAGAACTACCACCTCACGACCGACCTTACTATGCGTCGCAGTGTGCTCCATAAGACACCCAACTGGCTCATCGAAGTGCCGATGCAACCAGGGCTCAACGAGACGTTGAAGGAGCTTGGCATCCTTGGAGAAGACGGTCTTGAGCGCGGCATCGATCCGGCGCTCATCGCGAAACAGTGCTGCGCAGCGGCGTACTTGCGCGGGGTCTTCTTGGGCAGTGGGTTCATCTCTAATCCGCGTGGCGATTTCCATTTCGAACTCAAGGTCGAGACCGAGGCGACCGCGAACGCTATTGTCGAGATGCTCAAAGAACGCGGTATCAAGGCAAGGGCCATCCAGCGGCGCAACAGCTACCTGATCTACCTTAAGAGTGGCACAGCCATCTCGTCGTTTCTGGCGCTCGTCGGCGCTCATCAAAGTGCGCTCAAGATGGAGAACGAGCGCGTGGTGAAGAGCGTGCGCAACGACGTGAACCGTCGCGTGAACGCCGAGATCGCTAACCAGGCGAAGGCTTCTGCCGCTTCGGTCGAACAGATCATGACGATCCGCTATGTGCTCGAACATCGTGATGTTGCAACGCTCCCACAGGCGCTTCAGGAATACATCAAACTGCGCATCGCGTACCCCGATGCGACCTTGAAAGAGCTCGGTGAAGCTGCTGATCCGCCGCTGTCGAAATCTGCGATCAACCATCGTGTTCGCCGGGTCGAGCAGCTCGCACAAGAGATCGCGCGCAAAGAACAGCGTGGATAGCCTTGCAGAAGAATTGTATGGCGTAACTCCAATAGGATCAATCTACGAATCCTTTATAAAAATCAACCAGCTTAGACCCCTAAAGTAGGGATATCTTACCTTGACAAAATCGCTTGGGGGGGGGGGTATTCTTTCTAAGAATTACCCTGTAACCATGCTGATGAGGTTGAACGAATATGACCGAGACGGATGTCTCTTTTTCAGAAAACAATGCATCTTCGCAAGAGAATGGCGAACTTCTTGAGGATGCCTTATTGAATGAGGCTCAAGCACAAAATGCACCGAATTATTCTGATAGTTTTGATCAAGAAAATGAAGTCATACACGAGCCGTTATCCAACAATGATGGATCGAGTTCAATAGAATCAATTCTTTGCGATTCTGAAAAGAATGGCGAAGAAAATAGTAGCTGTCATTCAGTCGATATTGCTCTTGAGCAGATTTTAGAAAAGCTTAACGAACTTGATCGCATGTTCACTACGAAGATTGACCGAAGTGAGTACGAACTCGAAACGCTCAAGAAGCAAAGCGAAGAGATGCAAGAATACAAGGCCGATCTTCATGCAAGTATTCTTGCTCCTGTTTTGAAACCGCTTGCGAGAACTCATGCTTTCATGAAAAGGGCGATAACCAAAGCACATTCTGAGAATGCTGATTCAATCCCTCTTGCTGAATTTGAATTCGCATTTGACGATCTGAGCGAAGTGATAGAAGACAGTGGCGTAGAGGTTCGTTCTTTTGAAGAAGGTAGTCCCTTTGAGGCTAATCTCATGAAGATCACAGGGCAGAACAAGGTTTCAGAGGCGGATAAGAACAAGACGGTGAATTCAGCATTGAGCGATGCATACGTTCTCAAAGGTACAGTTCTTGAGAAAGCGCGCACGATTGTAAACGTCTTTTCTGATGAAGTAAATCCTGCAGTATGAAGCAGCTGTCATCTAGCGGAATAACTAATTGTCTAACTTGAAACCATGTAAAGAAAGGAACCATCGTGGCATCATCGGTATTTGGAATCGATCTCGGAACAACTTATTCGTGCATTGCGTATATTGACGAAAATGGCAATGTTCAAGTGGCTAAGAACCGCGATACCGGCAAGACCACAACTCCTTCTGCGGTGGAATTCGAAGATGCAGGTAATGTGATCGTTGGCGAAGATGCTAAGGCAGATGCTCTGTTCAATCCTGAAAAAGTTGTTACGTTCGTTAAGCGTCTTATGGGACGAAGCGATCAAGCTACATTTGTGAATGGCGAAAAGAAGTCTCCTGAGGAAGTATCGAGTTATATCCTTCGTAAGCTCGCGCAAGATGCAAGTATCGATACGGGCCTTGAAGTGAAGGATGTAGTCATAACAGTGCCTGCGTATTTTGGTGATTCGGAGCGTAATGCAACGAGGGCGGCAGGAGAGATCGCAGGTCTTAATGTCCTTCAGGTGATCCAAGAACCTGTTGCTGCTGCTGTGTACTACGGAACAACGAAAGCGAAAGAAGACTCCGTAGTTCTCGTCTATGACCTCGGTGGCGGCACATTCGATGTGAATGTTATCGAGATCAAGACATCTGACCAAGGCAACACGCTCGCGGTGAAGTGGACTGATGGCGATGATACGCTCGGTGGAAAAGACTGGGACGCCGCCATCGTTGATTATCTCCAGGAAAAGTATCGTGAAGAGACAGGTTTTGAGGATGAATTCGAAGAAGAGGCTGAAGAGGAGTTTCAGTCGCAGGCCGAAATCGCGAAGCAGGCATTGAGCCAAAAAAGCTCATATAACGTTCGTCTTCGAATGACTGAAACACCGTTCAAGTGTGAGTTGACTCGTGATGAATTCGAGAAGATTACCTCACATCTTCTTCAGCGTACGATAGATACCACGCAACAATGCATCAATGAAGCTGCGAAGATCGGGGCGAGTATCGACAAGATCTTGCTTGTAGGGGGCTCGACTCGCATGCCTCAAGTTGGGAATGCGCTTCACCAGATTTATCCCGATACCCCTATTGAGATTGCAGATCCTGATGAAGCTGTTGCGCGTGGTGCTGCATTATGCGCTTTGGACGCAGCTTCTACCGTGATCAATGAAGGTGCGAATGGTTCTGGAAACGGTGCAGGAGCAGAAAAGAAAGAGATCTCAGAAGACAACATTGTCAGAAAGCTTCAGCTGACGGGTTCACAGAACACGATCGCTTACGCTACTTCTAAAAGCTATGGTCTGGAGACCATGCAAGGCATCGCGAATCTGATCAAAAAGAATCAACCCATCCCAACCGATACCCATGTGTTCACAGCTAAGGACACCTTTGTTACTGGTTTCGAAGGTCAGCCCGATGTTGAGCTCAAGATCTACGAAAGCGATACGACCGAAGATGTCTATCAAACGGAAGCTGAGCCTATCAAGAGACAAACGTTCGATCTTGGCGGACCCAAGCCTCAAGGCTATGCGATACAAGTGACCTTCGCTTTGAATGAAGAAGGCTTGCTCTCGATCAGTGCGGTGGATGCGCAGACAGGTTCAACATGCGATTTTGATGTGCAGGTGACCACTGGGTTAGATAGCGAACGCATTGAAGAAGTGAAGAAGAACGCTCTCTCAGCGAGCATAGATTAATTACTGGCCTTCTGTTCATGTCCAGACAAGAAAGATGAAGAGGAACTGCTAGATGAATTGGATCTTGGCATTCAATATTGATTTCACAGACCCGAAGCCTATGTCTCAAAACGAGGCCGAGAAGACTGCGCAGGAATTGGCAAGTAAAGTCTCAAGGCAGTTCACAAAAGGGAAGATGGCCTATAGTGAGCTTAACGACGCTCTCTCTGCTTCTTATTCTGATGCTGTCGCCACTCTCATGGAGCCATTGTCTCAGTCTGAAGAGGCAAAAAGAATTGTCTATGACATCATCGCTGGTGAAGTAGCAATTTTTGGAAATAGCGTTCCACAGGACCAGATCGTCAATATCAAAAAGGCTGTCATCAACAAGGTGAAGTCTGACTATTCTCTTCCAGTGTATAAGTTTTTGGATGGATCCGATAAGGAAGCAACGGAAGCTCGTATACGAGAAATCATTGAGTCTGGTATAGAGGCGGCAGGGGCGCATATCGCAGGAGAAGATGAAGAGAATGGTTATTCATCAGCAGTGGCAAAGGAGAGATTTGATGCTCTACAAGAGGCATTTGCTTCTGCTGATAAAGAATACGCGCAGATCAATAAGTCCCTCAGCAAGCTTGGAATGGCGAACCTCTATGCTCTTGTTGGAGAGGGGAATGAAGCTTCAGCAAAGGTGCTTCCAACTGCCATGCTTCAAACGCAATTGAAGAACCTGAAAGGCGAATTTGAAAGCGGCGCAGAAATCGAGAACCTCAAGCATTTAGCGAATGATGTTTTCGCAAGCGATCCTTCTCGTAAAAAATACGATGTCTATCTTGACTTGAGTGAGAAAGAAGCCATCTTAAAGAATCTTGAGTCTAGGTCTTCCAACGGCGCTATCAATTCGAAGCTCTTCATGGAAGCCGCAATGCAGCTCAACGCACTTTTCGAAGATTCAAATGAGGCGTTGCTGCTCCTTTATGGTTTTGCTGATTCTAAAGGGCTTGATACGGGTACTGATTTTGCAATGATGGAATCAGTATTTGTGATGATGAGAAATGAACCATCACAGCGAAACGACACGGAAGCTGCGCGCACGCAACAAGATACTTCTTCAGAAAGTGATCAGCCAAGAGCAACTGCGCAACAAGATCCGCCGTCTGCTCCTGACCCGCGCACGCGCGCACAGACTGCAAATAATTCTCAGAGTGGTTATCAAAGATCTGATGAATGGCGTCACAAGAGCCCTCAGGATTATTCACCCGAAGACTTCTATAACGCTTATCAAGCTGCTAAAGAGTGGCGAGATAAAAGGCAAGAATCTAAGGGCAAGAAACAAGAGCCTACGCAGGCTGCTGACAGAATAGTTGTTAAAAGTAAGAACAAGACCGTAGCTGCTCTTCTCGCAATATTCCTCGGCTGTTTTGGTGCCCAGAAGTTCTATCTCGGTCATCCAAAACAAGGAATCACCACGCTTTTGATCACTTTCATTGGAGCCGGCATTGTTATTGGCCCCTTTATCACGTTCATTATTGGGATCGTCGAAGGGATTAAGTATCTCACGAGAAGCCCTGAGCAATTCGAGCAAACCTACGTGCTCGAAGGTAAAGCATGGCTGTAAGGCAGCATTATCAGGTTCTGTCAGTGCATCTGTTCATGCTCTGACTAGATTAAGGAAAAGGAGAAAAAGAAATGGCACACTTAGAAAAACAATGCAACATGTGCAAATGGTGGAAGACCGATCATGGCTTGGTTTGGTTTGACGACGTTGAAGCGTGGCTTTTGGGAGCTTATGCTGAAAAAGGCTATTGCGAATTTCACAATGATTACTGTGATGGTGGTTATTGCTGCTCTTCTTGGGAGCCTTCTGTGCCTGTTGGGAATAAGAACGGCTGGAATTAGGATTCAATCAGTTTTAGCATTCCAGGTATCTTCCGCCCGCTCAAGTTTTCTTTCTTTAGATTGGCTGGATGAGTTAGACTATGCAGCTCGCGCTTAAGCAGGTGCATTAGAAGAACGAAATAGGGGTGGACAGCATACAGAATCAGAGCAACTACTCATTCTTCGTGCTGTTTTTGGAACGTTTTCTCATATCTTTAAATGATCAGTAAAAACGAGCCTTTGATGCCCATTGGTATTGACATCGAGCGTCTTGCGCACAGCAAAGAGGTTGGTCGTCTTGCCGCGCAACTTTGTCGTGAGATGTTCGACTGGGATGAACAGCATTGTCAGCAGATGTTCCTGCTTGGCCTTGTTCATGATTGTGGCTATGAATTCGTTGATGATTCGCTGGGTCATCCTATAGTTGGTTCAAACTTACTGAAAGAATCAGGTTATTCTTATTGGCGTGAGGTACGCTGGCACGGTATACCTCACGCTCCTTATTATTCGAACGAATTGCTCGTATTGAATATTGCAGATCTTCTTGTAGGCAGAGACGGTAGGAGAATGTCTCTCGATCAACGTTTGGACGATATAGCGTGGCGTTATGGGTCTGAATCAAAGCAGTTCATTCAAGCAAAGCAGCTTGCTTGCGAGATAGATGATTCTCTTGAAAAGCTTGGATTGGATCTTTGGGGCTTTGCAGGATCTCTGGAGCTTGGAGAGTGAGGGTCGGGATCGCGGCAACTTACCTTGAATTGTCTGGCTTTACAGGCGCTTATCGATTAGCCATGGTCAATTGTGTAATTACTTGCTTTTTATGTGTGGTCAATCTAATCAATCTGGGTAAATTATCCATTCATTTTTTCTGAAAACGCTTGCTCAACTCTGTTTCTGATATAGTGAATACGTTAGTTCATTGGTTGTGCTTCGTATAGGAGGCTTTCTTCAAGAGCGAAGCATGTTGAAGTATGCAAGAGGTTCGTGAATGCTCACGTGCCACGAAAGGGGAAACCTATGACAACCAAGGTTGGTATTAACGGATTCGGTCGTATCGGCCGCTTGGTATTCCGTGCCATGGAAAACGATCCCGAACTTGAGGTTGTTGCTATCAATGACCTGGGCGATATTCCCACCATGGCTCACCTTTTGAAATATGATTCCATCCATGGCCGTGTTTTCGAAGAGGTCGTCGCAGAAGCAGAAGGCTTCGTAGTGAATGGCCGCAAGGTCAAGGTTCTTTCGGAACGCAATCCCGAAGACCTCCCGTGGGGCGAGCTCGGTGTCGATATCGTGGTCGAATCCACCGGTCTGTTCACCGATGCAAACAAGGCGAAAGCTCATCTTGAGGCAGGCGCTAAGAAGGTCATCATCTCCGCTCCTGCGAAGAACGAGGACATCACCATCGTCATGGGCGTGAACGACGATCAATACAACCCAGAGACCGATAACATCATCTCGAATGCATCTTGCACCACCAACTGCCTTGCTCCTATGGCAAAGGTGCTGCTCGATAACTTCGGCATCAAGCGCGGTTTCATGAATACGATCCATGCTTACACCAACGATCAGAAGATCCTCGACCTTCCGCACAAGGATCTGCGTCGCGCTCGTGCTGCAGCGCTTTCCATGATCCCGACCACCACGGGTGCTGCTCGTGCCGTTTCGCTCGTTCTGCCTGAGCTCAAGGGCAAGCTCGACGGTTTTGCTACGCGCGTTCCTACTCCCGATGGCTCTATGGTCGATCTTACGGTCGAGCTCGAGAAGAACGTCACGATCGAAGAGATCAATGCTGCCATGAAGGCTGCAGCTGAAGGCCCCATGAAGGGTATCCTCGAATATGTCGATGAGCCCATCGTCTCGACCGATATCGTCGACGATGCGCATTCTTCGATCTTCGACAGCTTGCTCACCATGGTTCTGGGTGGCGAAGGCAACTTCGTGAAGTGCATTTCCTGGTACGACAACGAATGGGGCTATTCGAATCGCGTGAAGGATCTCGCGAAGATCTTGCTTCCCTAAGTTTGGTATCACGGTTTGAACATGAAGGAGAGTATTTTCATAAATGCTCTCCTTTTATTTTGAAAGGATCACTATGAGCGACCTCAAGTTATATACCGATGCCGATGTTTCGGGTAAGCGCGTGCTCGTGCGCGTAGATTTCAACGTACCGCTCAATGATGGCAAGGTCGAAGACGATACGCGCATCCGCGCTGCGCTCCCTACCATCGAATACCTTATCGACCACGGTGCGCGCGTTATCCTTGCAAGCCACTTGGGTAGGCCTGATGGTACGGGCTATCAAGAAGAATTCTCGCTCGCGCCCGTAGCTGCGTATCTGCAAGATCTGATCGGCAAGCCAGTCGCATTCGCTACCGACACCATTGGCGATTCAGCTAAAGAAACGGTTGCGGCACTCGAAGATGGCGATATTGCGCTGCTTGAGAACTTGCGTTTCGATAAGCGTGAGAAGAAGAATGACCCTGAATTCGCTCGTGAGCTTGCTTCGCTTGCTGATCTCTATATCAACGATGCCTTCGGGGCTGCACATCGTGCCCATGCTTCCACGGCTGGTGTTGCGCAGTTCTTGCCAGCTTACGCAGGCGCGCTCATGGCAAAAGAGGTCAATACCCTCACTTCCATGCTCGACGATCCCAAGCGCCCCTTCGTCGCTATTCTGGGTGGTTCGAAGGTCTCCGATAAGGTGAAGGTGATCGATGCGCTCATCGATAAGTGCGACAAGCTCATCATCGGCGGCGGTATGTGCTTCACGTTCTTGAAGGCGAAAGGCTTCTCAACAGGCACGTCTCTTATGGAAGAAGAGTGGGTCGAGCGTGCGGGCAAGATGCTCGAGAAGGCCAAGGAAAAGGGCGTTGAGATGCTCTTGCCGGTCGATGTTGTATGCGCCGATGAATTCGCCAACGATGCTCGTAAAGAAGTCTGCACGGTCGTTGAGATGCCAGATGACATGATGGGTCTCGATATCGGTCCAGCTACTGCCATCGTCTATTCCGAAGCGATCGAGGACGCGAAAACGGTGTTCTGGAATGGCCCGATGGGCGTGTTCGAGATGCCTTCATTCGAAGGTGGTACGCGTGCGGTTGCTGAAGCGGTAGCGAACAACAAAGCGGCAGACACCATCATCGGTGGCGGCGATAGCGTTGCGGCGGTGAATAAGTTCGGTCTAGCCGATCAGATGACCTTCATCTCAACTGGTGGCGGCGCTTCGATGGAATTGGTACAAGGCGAGCTTCTTCCTGGTGTTGAAGCTCTGAAATAAGGGGGATATATGCGTAAGTACATGATGGCAGGCAACTGGAAGATGAATAAGACCATCCCGGAAGCCATCGCACTCACTCAACAGCTTTGCAATTACTACAACCGCGCATGGGACAAGGTAGAGGTGGTCCTTTGCGTTCCTGCGATCGACATTCGTCCGGTGCAGACGGTCATCGATTTCGATAAGACCGATATCGAAGTTGCTGCTCAGAATGTCTATTTCGAGCCTTCTGGCGCTTATACGGGCGAGATCTCGATCCCGATGATCAAGGATGCGGGTTGCACCTATAGCATCGTCGGTCATTCAGAGCGCCGCGAGTATTTCGCTGAAACCGATGAAACGGTGAACCTGAAGGTCAAGGCGCTCGTTGCCGATGGCCTTGGTGCGATCGTGTGCGTGGGCGAATCGCTCGCTATCCGCGATGATGATCGCTATATCGAATTCGTTGTCGCGCAGGTACGTGCTGCACTCGCTGGCCTCGATGCAGAAGACCTTGCGCATGTCGTAGTTGCCTATGAGCCCGTGTGGGCGATCGGCACGGGTCGTACTGCTACGCCTGAGCAGGCTGAAGAAGTCTGCGCGGCTATCCGCCAGACCATCGCCGACATGTTCACAGCAGAAGCTGCTGAAGCGATCCGCGTTCTCTATGGTGGCTCCATGAATGTGGGCAATGTCGATTCTCTGCTCGCGATGGCTGATATCGATGGCGGTCTTATCGGTGGCGCTGCGCTCGATGCCGATTCGTTCAAGCAGCTCATCGAAGCTGCCGCAAAGGCTTCTGAGGAGTAGAGCATGACCGAGCGCTCTTCACTTACCTTGCCCGCATGCCTCATCATCATGGATGGGTTCGGGCTTGCGGATCCTGGAAGCGGGAATGCCATCTCATTGGCAAACACGCCTCATCTCGATGAGCTTTTCGCGACCTGTCCACACATCGAACTCGATGCTTCGGGAAAGCCCGTTGGTTTGCCGGAGGGTCAGATGGGCAATTCCGAGGTCGGGCATTTGAATATCGGTGCTGGACGAACGGTCCACCAAGAGCTCTCGCGTATCGATAATGCCTGCGAGAGCGGCGAGCTCTTCGAAAACGAGGTGATCGCCTCTGCGATGAGATCGGTCGCTGAGCATGGTTCTACCTTGCATCTTATGGGGCTCCTTTCTGATGGTGGCGTGCATTCGAATAACGCCCATCTTTATGCCTTGCTCGAGATGGCCAAGCGTCTTGGTGTGAATAAGGTGCGCGTCCACTGCTTCATGGACGGTCGTGATGTGCCGCCGTGCAGCGGAAGTGGTTACATTGAAGAGCTCGAGGAGAAGATCGCAGCCATTTTCAAGGATGTGCCTAATGCTGATGTGCGCATCGGCGTGGTCTCGGGTCGCTATTATGCGATGGATCGCGATAATCGTTGGGATCGTGTCGAACAAGCTTGGCGCGCTATTTGGCTGGGGGAGAATGCGACCGAGCGCAATGCGCGAGAGGTCATGGAAGATTCGTATGCAGCAGAGGTGACCGACGAATTCGTTGTTCCGGTCAGCTTGACGGGTGAAGTAGCGAGCGCGCAGGATGCGTTCATCTTCTTCAATTTCCGTCCCGATCGTGCTCGTGAGATCTCGCGTGCGCTTTGCGATCCTGCATTCGAAGCGTTCGCTCGCCCCACTTGGGAAAAGCCCGTATTCGTCTGTCTTACCGAATACGACCCTACTATTCCAGCACCTATCGCATTTCCGAAGGTCTGCCCCGATCATGTGCTTGCCGATGTGCTTGCCGAAGAAGGGCTTCGCCAGTATCACATCGCAGAAACGGAGAAGTACGCGCATGTGACCTTCTTCTTCAATGGTGGGGTAGAAGAGCCGAAAGCGCTCGAGACCCGCACGCTCATCCCTTCGCCTAAAGTGGCTACCTACGACCTTCAGCCAGAAATGAGCGAGCCTGAAGTTGCAGAAACGCTCGTAGCTGCGATCGATAACGATGAGGCGGATGTCTATATCGTGAACTTCGCCAATTGCGACATGGTCGGCCATACAGGCGTGTTGGATGCTGCCATCAAGGCAGTGGAAGCGGTCGATTCAGGTGTTGGTGCGGTCGTCGATGCGATACGCCGCAAAGGGGGAGTGGCGCTCGTTACGGCTGATCACGGCAATGCAGATTGCATGATCGCAGAAGATGGCACGCCGTTCACTGCGCATACCACAGCTCCTGTGCCGCTCATCCTGGTCGATGGCGCGAACAAGGGCTATACGCTCAAAGATACGCGTGGCATCCTTGCGAACATCTCTCCAACGCTGCTCGATATGATTGGGATTCCGCTACCGGCCGAAATGACCGCAGAATCTCTTCTTGAAAAGTAGTAAGCTGTTTGTCATAATAAGTGCTTTGTATGGCATAAATCGTATGAGATAAGGGAACAACTTGTCAGTACTCGCAATCATCTTTTCTGTCTTGCTCGTTCTTTCGGGCATCGGACTCATCATCTTCATCCTGTTGCATTCTGGTAAAGGTACCGGCGTTTCGGACATGATCGCTTCGAGTGTGTATGGTACGAACCAGGGAACGAGCATCGTTGAGAAGAATCTCGATCGCATCACTATTATTCTGGTGGCGGTGTTCTTGGTGTCGCTCATCGTGCTCATGATCATCTTCCCACACGGCACGATCAATCCTGGCCAGTAGGCAGAATGAAGGCTTCGAGCACGCTTCGTGCCGTTCGGGGTTCCGTCTGCAAGAAATTGTCTATCGCTTCTTGCAAGATCGCAAACTTTTGATAAGATAGACAGCGCTGAAAACACGTCGGAGTGGTGGAACGGCAGACACGCTAGCTTGAGGTGCTAGTGCCCATTTGAACGGGTGTGCGGGTTCAAATCCCGCCTCCGACACCAGCTAAAAAAGTAAGGCTCCCATTGTTGGGAGCCTTTTTCATACTATGGAACCAAAGTTCAGCACGATCTTCTGGTGAAGTACCATTGATGATCACCTTGGAGCGTTATGTCTCACTTGAGCCTACAGAATCATGAAAAGCGAACGAGCACCGTGAGGCGCGTGCTGCTTGCCGTGCTCTTGCTCAATCTTGCGGTGGCGATTGCGAAGTTCGTTTACGGAACCATCTCGTATTCGACCGCAATGCAGGCCGATGGCATCCATTCGATCTTCGATTCTGCTGGTAACGTGGTTGGGCTCATCGGGATCAGCCTTGCCACGCGTCCTGCTGATAAAGAGCACCCGTACGGACATTTCAAGCTGGAGACCTTCGCTTCGCTCATGATCGGACTCATGCTCATCTTCGCCGCCTATCAGGTTGGATCGAGCGCGGTCATCTCGCTTATCGAAGGCAGCTATCACACGGAAGTCACAGCTATCTCGTTCGTCGTCATGGTGGGTACGCTCGCGGTCAATCTCTTCGTGACCACCTACGAACGCAGGATGGGGAATCGCCTTAAGAGTGACATCCTCAAAGCTGATGCTGCCCATACGCTCTCAGATTGTCTCGTTTCGATCGGCGTTATCGTTGGGCTCATCTTGGTCGCCTGTGGGATAGAGATGGCAGACGACATCATGGCGCTCATCGTCATGGTGGCTATTCTGTTCACCGCTTTCGATATCTTCAAGAGCGCGTTTGCCACCTTCACTGATGAAGCACGTATTCCTGCAACAGAGATTCGTGGAGTGGTCGAGAGCGTAGAGGGGGTTCAAGAAGCCCATCAGATCCGTACGCGCGGGCTGCAGGGAGAGATCTACCTCGACCTGCATATTCTGGTCGATCCTGAGATGACGGTCATTGCCTCGCATAAGGTGGTCTCGGAGATCGAGCAGAAACTCTCAGAGACATTCCCCGAGGTCCAAGACATCCTTATCTATGTTGAGCCGAACGACGAAGAGCATCGTATGGATAAGGGCTCCATCGGCAATACGGCAACGAATAAGGAAGCTATCGAAAAATAACCAAGGCTCCTTCGTCTTCGATAGGCCTAGTTCTTGTCGCCAGCTGCATCAGGGTGTTCGATGTAGGTGGTGACCGTGGGGTTCGCTTCGATATAGGCACGCAATTTCTTGATATAGCGCTTTGCCAGCTCGCTCAAGTCGTGCGCAGCTTGGTGGATGTAGCCAACGGTCATCTTCTCATCTGCTTCGAGCGGGATGGCAACGATACCCGCATTCATCTCGTCGGAGAGCACGCCAGTCGCAATGGTGTACCCGTCGAAATTAGTGAGCAGGTTCGAGAGGGTCCCGCGGTCCGAATAGGTGATCTGCTTCTTGTGGGGAAGATGGCTAAGCGGCTCCTCTGAGAAGAAGAAAGAATTATTCGCACCCTGCTCGAATGAATAGCGCGTGTAGTCTTCAAGTTGTTCGGGCTTGACTGACGTTTCTTGCGCAAGGGGATGATGCTCGCCAACGAAGACATGGGGCTCTGCTTCAAAGAGCGCAACGAATTCAAGCCCTGCATCGCTGAGCGCCTTCGATATCACGCGCTTGTTGAAATTGCTCAAATAGAGCACGCCTAACTCGCTTCGGTAGCTTTTAACGTCGTCGATGATCTCGGCGGTACGGGTCTCACGAAGCGTGAATTCATATTCGTTCTGGTCGTATTCTTCGACAAGGTCAACGAAGGCTTTTACGCAGAACGCATAGTGTTGCGAGGAGATGGAGAGCTTCTGCACTGCCTTATTGCCTGCACCGCTATAGCGTGCTTCGAGCAGATCGACCTGCTCCAGGACTTGGCGGGCGTAGCCCACGAATTCGACACCTTCCTGAGTGAGGGTGATGCCGCGATTGCTACGATTGAATATCTCGATCCCGAGCTCTTGCTCGGCATCCTTGATGGCAGTGGAGAGTGCCGGCTGAGACACATATAGGTTCTGGCTCGCGGCATTGATCGAGCCGCATTCGACCACTTCGGTGATATAGCGCAGTTGTTGGAGCGTTAGATTCGATTGCATAGCGTTTCGGTGCCTCTTGATGGTGAGTTATTCATGAACATACCGTATTGTAGCGCAACGAAGAAAATGAGCGCATGTGTCTCTTGGATGAAGCAGAAAGAAAAGAGAGCACAAAAAAGCCCGATCGTGCGACCGGGCTTTTGGAGAATGCGTACGCTTTTTCACTTAGAAAGTTGCAAGGACCGTTCCTTGGTAGTTTTCGTTGATGTAGTTACGTACCTCATCGCTGTTCAGTGCCTTAGCGAGCGCCTTGATCTTATCTTTATCCTGATTGCCATCCTTCACAACGAGCAGATTGCTGTAGGTCTGAGCTGCCAAAGAATCAGTGGACTCGCTTACAAGGCGTTTGTCGAGCAGATCAGCTTCCATTGCATAGTTGCCGTTGATGCCAGCGATCGCAACATCGTCGATCACTGTTGGAACAACTGCGGCTTCAAGTTCGCGGAACTGCAGATTCTTGGGGTTTTCCACGATATCTTTAGGAGTTGCGGTGATATCTACACCTTCAGCAAGTTTGATCAGCCCCTGATCTTGGAGCAAGAGCAGCACGCGCGCTTCGTTGGTTGCGTCGTTAGGAACAGCGACTATAGCTCCATTAGGAACTTCATCAAGACTGGTGTATTTGGTCGAATAGAGACCGAATGGCTCAAAATGAACACCGGTTACGTCGACCAGGTGGGTGCCATTATTCTCATTGAAGTTATCGAGGTAGGGCTTATGCTGGAAGTAGTTCGCATCGACTTCGCCCTGCTCCGTCACTGTATTGGGCTGAATGTAGTCGGTGAACTCTTTCACCTCGAGGGTGTAGCCCTCTTTCTCAAGCGCAGGCTTCACAACATCGTTCAAGATCTCGGCATGGGGGGTTGGGACCGCCGCGATGGTGATGGTCTTATCTTCAGACGATGAACCGCCGCCCGAGCAGCCAGTGAGCGCCAGGAGGGAGAGCGCAAGCGCTGCCAGCGCAGCAACAAGAAGCTTAGGGAGTCGTTTTGCTTTTTCCATTGAATGAGTTCCTTTCTGTGTCATCCTTATCGCGCGGTTCATCTATAGCTCCTGAATGATGCCCGCAAACGATCAAGCTCGAATTCAATGGTGACTAGTCTAAACATTGCGTTTTCTGAGCACAATCCTTCTTGTTATCATCAGTTCTTCTAACTGGTTATAGCGAACGTATGCTTGGAGCGAGATGCTGCCTTTGCAGCGCAGGTGATCACGAGAAAACCGACTCAATCGCGCATAGTCTTATATGCAGAGGGCTTGCATAACCTGCTCTTACCCCTTGCTAGCTTTTGGCGTATCATAGAAGCGTTTCATAGGCTATTGAATAATCCAATCTAAGAAAGGTCGTTCTTATGATCGATGTAGAAGAATTGCGAAGCGCGCCCATAGCGGTCCTTGGTGGTGGCGCAGTTGGTAAGACGTGCGGTGCGGATTGCGCGCTTGCAGGGCAAGAAGTTCGTATCTGCGATCTTGATCCCTTCTTCGAATCAAGCCTTGGTACGGTCGAGCGGACCGGTATCACTATCGGTCAGAAGCTTCCCGGTACGCAGACGAAATACGGGTTCGCTCGTTATGGTCGCGCAGAATTCGCGAAGGTCACCAATTCGGTCGCTGAGGCCGTGAAGGGCGCGAAGCTCATCGTAGTCGGCATTCCTTCTATCGCTCATGAGGTGTTCTTCAATGCGCTCATCCCGTGCCTTGAAGATGGTCAGATCATCCACATCATCCCGGACAACTATGGCACGCTGAAACTGCGCAAGATGATGCGTGAGGCAGGTTGCACGAAGAAGGTCATCGTAGGCGGCTGGTCGAGCGCTCCTTACGGCACGCGCGTCGATACTGAAGGCGGCATCATGAATGCGCATGTGAGCTTGGTCTATCGTGCGATCACCTTGCGTGGTGCAGCGTTGCCGATGACCGATCAGGAAGACTTCCTTGAAAGCTCCAAGGCGCTCGGTTGCTTTGACGCTATAACCCAGGGTGATGGCGTGGTCAGCGGTGAGACTGTGCTTGATATCGGTTTCTCGAACGTGAACCCCGTTATCCATGTTCCGGGCACCCTCTTGGGCGTTTCCACGATGGAGAACTTCAACACGGTGCTCCATATGAACAAGCACGATTACAGCATCTATAGCCACAGTTTCTGTCCGTCTATCTCAGAGGTGCAGTATCAGTTCTACAACGAAGAGATCGCGCTCGCTAATGCGATCGGCGTTGGTATCCAGCCTTTCGATAAAAAGGTCTTCTATCAGCGAACGAGCGTGCTCGGCCAGGAATACATGGGCGAGGGCTGCGACGTTCCGTTCGACGAGGAATGGGAAGTGGGCTATGGCACCGGTCCGTTCACGATCCAGAATCGCTACGTAACGGAAGATGTGCCGGTTGGCTGCCATGTCTATCACGAACTGGGCAAGAAGTTCGGTGTTCCAACACCCATCATCGACTCGATGATCGTGCTCGGCGGCGTTATGAACAAGACCGACTATTTCGAAAGCGGCCTTAAGCTCGAGGACTTAGGCATCGGCCATATGGATAAAGAGGCGTTGCTCGCGTATCTGAATGAGGGCATCTATACCGAATAACCGTGCGCAAGCACCTTACGTTAGGAGTCGTGGCATGACGTGGCAACGCCCGTTCGTGAATTCTCAAGACCTTGCGGGGACCTTCTCGGTTCCCGCTCACTTCACTTCAGGCCATGCGATCGGTGTGATCGCGGTCGATCTGAAGTATCCGAAGCTTCCTGGAAATGTGGTGAATGCGACCACGTTCGATTTTCCGGTGCTCTATAAGAAGGTCGAATTCGATATCGAACTGCTCTTTGAAGGAGCTCCTGAGCTTGAGATGGTCGTTGTCGAGGCTGCCAAAGAATTGGAGGCTGAAGGCGTGCGTGCGATCGTGGGAGCGTGCGGATACTTCGCGCACTTCCAAAAGCAGGTTGCGGATGCGGTAAGTGTCCCCGTCTTCCTTTCGAGCCTCTGTCAGCTTCCACTCATCAAGCTTGGTTTGAAGCAAGAGCAGAAGATCGCGGTGTTCGCGGCGAGCGCAGATAATATCGACGATGAGATATTGAGCGGGGTCGGATCGCAGTTGGATGATCTTATCATCCAAGATGTGGGCTCGATGGAGAGCTTCGCTCCGATTCGCTGGGGCGAGGAGACGCTCGACAACAAATGGCTTACCGAGGATCTCGAAAAGACGGCCCATGACCTGGTCGAGCAACATCCAGAGATCGGTGCGATCCTGCTCGAATGCAGCGATCTGCCACCGTACGCCTATGCCATCCAAGCAGCAACGGGATTGCCGGTATTCGACTTCATCACGCTCATCAAATGGGCGCATTCCGCTGTTGTGCAAACGCCCTATTATGGATATTTTTAACCAGAGGGCTTGACGGTCTTCGTGGTTCAGGTATACTAATCAACCGCTGAAAGGCATTCTGTTTAAGTGGGCGATTAGCTCAGCGGGAGAGCATCACCTCGACACGGTGGGGGCCACTGGTTCGATCCCAGTATCGCCCACCATTTAAACAGACAACATGCGGACGTGGCTCAGTTGGTAGAGCATCACCTTGCCAAGGTGAGGG
>CABQIW010000008.1 GCA_902464295.1 uncultured Eggerthella sp. | reverse complement strand
CTATCGAGCAACGAAAGCGGGTCGACCCAACCACCCCTCAGGCGTAAGCCCCTTGTGGCAGCGTGCGGAACCTTGTGTCTCACGCTCGGCGCTGATCGAACCAAAAAAGGTGTCGAACGACCGGGAGTTTGTCACCTTTTGATGAGGGTGTGAGGCTCGAGTGCGAAGAGGTCGCGCGCGCAGATTCCACGCTGAAGCTCAAGCGCATCATGCGGGCAAACATCCAAGCAAAGGTTGCAAGCCATGCAGTCGTTTGCGCGAAAGCTCAGCTCGCCCTTCGATGCGATGTCTCGGTTCAGCATGACGAAGGAATTGACTGGCTCATTCGCCACACCGCTTAATGCGCCCGTCGGACAGAATGTCATGCAAATACCGCACAGGTCGCAAGCGATCTCATCTACCGTTACCTCGCCAAAGAGCCGCGTAGGAAGCACGGCATCATCCTTTTCAGGCAAGATCCGATCGGCCCATTCCGGATCAAAGCGGTAGAGCTCGTTGAGCACGCGCTCATTGCGCGTAGCTTCGATGTGCTTCAAGATGCCCTTGTCGGCAAAAAGGCTTTGAGTGAGCGTTCGTTTCTGATCCTGTGCCGTTGTGCTCACATAGAAGGTACCCACCGCTGCTTCAGCGATAGAGTCGGTCGTGCGTTCGATGAAGTGATCGAAGAGCCCACGCCGCGATAGTTCGGGCGAAGTGTTGGTAGTGGCGCGTTCTGCATCGTTGGGGCTCACGAGCGACCAGGCAGCAGGAAGAATTCGGGCAGCAGGAAGTGGTCGCTCGGGTGTTGCAGCAGCCAAGAATGCGCCAAGGAAGTGCGTTGCTTGTTCGCCAAGCGCTGCGATCAGCTCGCCCTGCGCATTCGGGCAACAGGCGCAGTCTCCGCTTTCGTAGCGAACTTCAACGTTCGAGCAGGCTGCGGAAATGAGCGCTGCTTCATCGAGTGCCGCAAGGCAGCTGAGCGTGAGCGAGCATTCAGCCTCATGCTCGGTCTTAGCCTTCGAAGGATCGATTTCTTCTGGTGAGGCTCCTACGCGAAGATCGGCCTCATTGTGAGCGCACTCTTCAAGTGCTGCTTGCTGGTTGCGCAGATATTCGCAGCGTATCGTGAGCGTGCCACAGGGCCTTTCGGCGTGAAGGCCGCCTGCGCTGTTCTGGTCCGCATCATCTTGCAGGGCATCCGCTTGTTCGACAATACGCTTGATCGCAGCCCGAACGAGCTCGGGAACATCTTCGACAAGCTGCAGTGCGCTCGTTGGACAAACGCTCACACAGGCGCCGCAGCCCGTACAAAGATGATTGTCGATCGCAAGCAAGCCATCATCATCGCGTGCGATCGCTTCGTGCGCACAAACCTGAAAGCACGCCGTACAGCTCGCATGACGATGGCGCACGCGCACGCAGGCCGCCTGATCGATTTCGACAGACTTTTTCCCCAGTTTGGAAAACGCTTCTGCAGCATCGAGAAGAGAGGGCATGTTCACTTCCAAGTCGTTCAGGTTTCGCTCTTGTTAGCATGTCAAGCAAAGCTATGCGACATGATGCTCGTTATTGTAAAACAAACGCATGCAGTGCCCCACTTCAGCGAAGTAAAGCATTTTATTCTCAAAATAGAATAATGAATGACGGTTCTGTGGGTAAATGGTTACTGCGTATGCGGAAGTTTATCGAGGAACAACACTAGAATTAAAGGTGTCCCTTTCTATGCATGAGAGGGCGGAGCGTAACCACAAATGCGAGACATCTCGCGTGCTCGCAGCTGTGGTTAACGCTTCGGAAGAGAAGGGTTGAGTGGCGCATCTTTGGGGAAGGGTGTTCTGCTCGCAACAAGGGAAGAAAGGGGAGAGCTATGTCTGATATGCTTCCGGCCGTTTCACGTCGTACGTTCGTGAAGGCCACCGGAGCTTTGGGCGCATTAGCTGCAGCAGGCGGAACCATGGCGGCATCACAAGCCGTATTCAGCAACGTTGAACCTGCGCATGCCGACACGCCGGAAAAGCTCGTTTGGAGCCAATGTAACGTCAACTGCGGTGGACGCTGCATTTTCCATTGGCATACCAAAGACGGCAAGATCCAATACATGACCACCGACGATATCGGAAACGACGATTTCCAAGCGCGCGCCTGTTTGCGCGGTCGCGTCATGCGTCAGTGGGTGAACAATCCGGATCGTCTCCAGTATCCGATGAAGCGCGTGGGCGCTCGCGGTGAAGGAAAGTTCGAGCGCATCAGCTGGGACGAAGCGATCCAGACCATTGCCGACAAGATTCGCTACACCATCGATACCTACGGAAACGATGCCATCTATGTGAACTATGCAACGGGCATGTATTCAGCAACTGGCCGCAGCGTCGAGCGTTTGCTCAACTGCGTTGGCGGTTACCTGCCCATGTATGGCGACTATTCAACGGGCATGCACCAATATGTGATGCCGTTCATGTATGGCATCGGGGTATCACCTTACGAGAACATCTCTGCTTCATCGGTCGATCAGGCACAAAACGCCGACCTGGTCTTGATGTTCGGCAATTCCCCCGCCGACAACCGTATGGGCGGCGCGAATGTGGTCTGGGACTACAACGCGGTGCGTGAAGCAGGTCCCGAGATCATCCACATCGATTATCGTCTGAACGAAACCGCGGCAGGCTATCCCTCTGAATGGCTGCCGATCCGCACCGGCACCGACGCGGCGCTCGTTGCGGGCATCGCGCACGAACTCATCACGAACGATTGGGTCGATCTCGACTTCCTGCACAAGTATTGCGTAGGCTACGACGAAGAGACGATGCCAGCTTCTGCAAAGGGCCAGAACAAGTCCTATCACGACTACATCATGGGTCTCGGCTACGACAAGGTCGAGAAGACCCCTGAATGGGCCGCAGAGATCACGCTCGTCCCCGCGGAGAAGATCCGCGAACTCGCTGCTAAGATCCACGACGCGAAAGCGGTCTTCGTGGTTCAGGGCTGGGGCCTTCAGCGCCACTCGAACGGTGAATCAGCAACGCGTGCAGTTTGCATGCTTGCCCTGCTCACCGGTAACCTCGGCAAGCCAGGCACGAACTCTGGCATGCGCGAGGCAGAGCCTCCGGGAGCTCCGGTTGGCAGCCTGCCGTCATCAGACGAGGACCCGAACGGTGCTCCTATGAACATGGTGAACGCCAAGATCAGCTGCTATTCATGGCTCAAGGCGATCGATGAAGGATCGAACTTCCAGAAGGAGCTCGATGCAACTGATGAGATCGCACTGTTCATGGGTGCGCAGAATCCTGAGATGGCTGAAGCTGCAGCGAAGATCGAGGCACCGAAGAACGGCATCAAGATGCTTTGGAACTATGCGGGCAACTGCATCTCCAACCAGCATGGCGATATCAACAAGGTCTATGAGGTGCTCTCCGATGAGAGCAAGTGCGAGTTCATCGTGGGCTGCGATACGTTCATGACCGACTCTGCGAAATACTGCGACATCCTGCTCCCCGACGCTATGCGCGCCGAGCAGCTCAACATGTCCACTAACGGCTACTCCGAGTACTACTGGGGCGTCACCGTGGGTGGTCCGGCGCAGGAACCGCCCTTCGAGTGTCGTCCGATCTACGACGTTCATGCCGACATCGCTGAGAAGCTCGGTGTGCGCGATAAGTTCACGGGTGGCAAGACCCAAGACGAATGGATCGAAGAGCTCTACAAGGCGGGTGCTGCGGCAGACCCCGAGCTTCCCAGCTGGGAAGGCATCCTTGAGCAGGGAGTTTACAAGCGTAAGCTTCCTACGGCTATCGCGTTCGAGGCGAACGTGAAAGATCCCGTGGGTCATCCTTGGAACACGCCTTCGGGCAAGATTGAGATCTATTCTGAATGTCTCGCTAAGATCGCAGAGGATCGCGAGCTGGAAGGCCGCCTTACGGAAGGGCAGGTCATCTCGCCTATTCCGATCTTCGATCCCGGCGTGGAAGGCTATGGCGCCGTCACCGACGAATACCCGCTCTACATGTCGGGTTGGCACGATAAAGCGCGTACCCACTCTTCGTTCGGTTCGCTCGAAGTGCTCAAGGACTACAACCGCCATCGCCTGTGGATCAATCCGCTCGATGCCGATCCACGCGGCATTCACGATGGCGACAAGGTGCGCGTGAAGAGCCCGGCAGGTGAAGTTGAGATCGAGGCACACGTCACGAGCCGTATCGTGCCGAGCGTCGTGGCTATGCCGCAGGGCTTCTGGCACGATGCTGACATGAAGGGCAACAAGCTCGACAAGGGTGGCTGCATCAACACGCTCACCACCTATGTGCCTTCGCCCTTGGCTCACGGCAATGGCCCTTCCAATTCCATCATCGCTGAAGTTACTAAGGCTTAGGGAGGTGCATCATGGTTCAGTATGGTTTTTATTATGACAACTCCCGTTGCACGGGATGTAAAACGTGCGTGATGGCCTGTAAAGACTACAAAGACAGCGCGCTCGATGTCGCCTACCGCAAGGTGTACGACCTTGAAGGCGGCACCTGGGAGAAGCAAGCGGACGATATCTACACCACCGATTGCTTGTTCTATCATCTTTCCATGGCGTGCAATCATTGCGACGATCCTGCCTGCGTGAGCGTTTGCCCCACTACGGCAATGCACAAGGAAGACAAGCGGGGCTTGGTGCTCGTGGACGAGACCAAGTGCGTTGGCTGCGGCTATTGCGTCATGGCATGCCCTTACAACGCGCCTAAGGTCAGTCGCGAGCTGGGCTACTCGGTCAAATGCAATGGGTGCGAAGAGCGCCTCAATCAAGGTTTGCAGCCGGTATGTGTCATGTCCTGCCCGTTGCGTGCGCTCGATTTCGGTCCGATCGACGAGTTGCGTAAGAAGTACGGCGACACGGCAGAGATTCATCCGATGCCTTCAGCGTCTTACACGCACCCCAACATCACGATAAAGCCTTCGCCAGCAGCGCTCGACCCTGCGGCATCGAAGGCGCATGTTGCTAATCCTAAGGAGGTGCAGTAAGCATGGAACTCGCAGTACATGAATTCCCACTCACTTTTTTCACAACGCTAGCGCCTCTTGGTGCGGGTGCGTTCTTCATGCTCGCGCTCTCGTTCTGCTTCGGAGACTTTTCGAAAGATCAGCTCAAGAAGATCGATCGCTTGACCATCATTCCGCTTTTGGTGGCATTGGTGGGTCTCATCGCATCGTTCTTCCATTTGGCGAACCCCGGGCATGCGCTCAATATCGCGAGCACGGTCGGCTCGACGCCGCTCGCTAACGAGATCACCGCATTCGGTATCTTCATGATCGTGGCTGCGGTGTATTGGATCGTCGCGCTTGCTGGTGGTTTGAAGAACAACGGCGCACGCAAGGGCTTTGCGCTGGTGACAGGCATCCTTGGTCTTATCGCGGCGCTCTTCATCGGGCTTGCGTACGCGATCCCCACTATTCCCACGTGGAATAATTTCTGGACACCGCTTTCGATCATCGGCTTCACGCTCTTCGGCGGCACGTTGCTCGGTCTGCTCATCACCACGTTGGCAGGCGCAGGCGATGCGTCCGTGAAGGACAAAGCAGGCTCGGTCCACTTCGCCATCTTCACGGTGGGTGCGGTGCTGAGCTTGGTAAGCGTGATCGCGCTGTGGGTCATCGGTTCGACCGCGACCAACCTGGTGCTTCCTGTTGGTGAACTTGCAGGTAGTATGATCTGGGCATTCGTGCTCTTCATCATCCTTACGGTCATCGGCTATGGCATCGGTTTCGCAGCCATCAAGATCTCACCGCTCACGGTCTTCGTCATCGTCGGTGTTGTTTTGGTCGCTGTCGCGATCTTCCTCGCGCGCATGTGCTTCTATGCCTTGCAGATCGGCGTAGGATTGTAGGGAACCACACCCAAGGAAAAAGGGCTTGGCCGCGTGCGGTTGAGCCCTTTCTTTGTATAGGGCACAATAAGTACGGCCAGCGTATGCTGCGCTTGATGAAGCCAGGAGGCATGATGGATAAACTTGACGATAAAGCGCGGGCGGAGATCGTGTTCGTAGGGTCGACCTTAGGTCCTCTTTTCCTGCACGATCCTGAACATGACGCGCAGGTTGTTGCGGCCGGTCTTGAAGCGCTTGCGTCGCTCGATGTCGAAGCAGCTGCAAAGGATTGGCCCTTCGTTTCCGCCGAAGATGCCGAACGCGCGCTTGGGCTCATGCATGAAGGCCTTGCGGAAGGCACGAAGAGCGATGCGCTCGTGTGGGAATATCGTCGTTTGTTCGTGGGTCCGCTGGCGAAGCCGGCACCGCCCTGGGGTTCGGTCTACACCGACAAGGACATGGTCGTGTTCGGCGCTTCCACCATGCAGTTGCGCGATTGGATGCGCAAGAATGGCATCGCGATCGAAAAAGGCCAGAGCGATGAGCCAGAGGATCATATCGGAACGATGCTCGTGTTGCTTGCTTGGCTCGCTGAAGAGCGTCCTGAACTCGTGGATGAATTCTTGCGCGACCATCTTCTGACCTGGTCCTCTCATTTTCTTGAGCAGCTCGAAGAGGCCGCTGAACAGTCCTTCTATGAAGGACTCGCAAACCTTACCCGCAAAAGCCTTGAAGGCTTGCAAGAAGAGCGCGAACTTGAGGTGACCTATCCGCGTTTCTATCGCTAAGAAGGTCACGCACCGTTTGCGCCTTCGCGTGCTCTGAGCGCAAAAAAGCCGACGAGATTGCCTCGCCGGCTTTTCTTTTTGGTGGGATACGGGTCTCGTGTTGGGATAGGATCCCTGGCGCGCAGCTTAGGCAGTTTGACCTTCAGCGCGGGCCAGATCTTCGGGCGTGTTCACATTGAGGAAACAGTTTGCGTAGCAGAGAGGTTCGTTTTCTGCGTCGATGAAGCGAACATTCAGCGTATCGATCATATTTCTCATGCGTACTTTCTTTCGATCCCAACAAGCTTGGGCGGCTTCGAGACAACGTTCGCGCTCATAGACTGCGCAGAACGGCTCGATTCCTTGGGGGCTCATGGGCACTACGGCATCGAAGGGCATGAAAAGATCAGCGCGCTGCGACTGCTCGAGCAACTCTGCCTCATATTCGATCAGGTCCACCGAGACATTTACCAGATCACAAGCAATCACAGCAACGAGCGGATTGCTGGCTGCCTCAAGAGCAGTGATGAATCCGGGTAGCGCTCCACGTTTGTCGTATTTGTCAGGAACAAGTCGTAGTCCTGGGTAACGCACCTGTAGATAAGTGAGTTCTTCGGGTTCGTTAGTGGTTACGATCAGTTCACTCGCTAAAGGTGCAAGTCTACCGATCATGTGCTCGATGAGCGGTCTGCCGTGGAAGGGCACAAGCGCCTTCGATTGACGCATGCGTCTTGACTCGCCGCCGCTCTGAATAACCACAGAATAGAGCGGCTTCGCATAGGTATCGATAAGCCAGGTGGATATCTGTGAGATATCGTAGAAATTGAACACAGGCAAATTTGCAGTAAGCGCTGCAGCTGCTACTTCAGCCATATCGGTTACTACTGCAGCGGGAAGCGCGCCTTCAGCATCATTTGTTGTTTTGCCGTTTAAGGCGTATTCGTTGATACGCGCAATAAGTGCGGGAGCTGCCTCAACATCGCGAGGATTGTCAGAGCGGAGAAGTTCTACAGCGGGCAGTCCTGAGCGTTTGAACCCTTCGATCACGACTAGATTCGACGCAGGTAGCATTCCGATCGCACGCACGCATTGCTCATAGGCATCCGTCGTTTTTTGCGTAGGTGTGCGAAGTAGAGCTTCGATGTTGGTCAGGTCTTCTTCGGACTCAGAATCGGATGGTATAAGATCTTCTATGACCGCAAAGCGTTTCACGCTACTGATAGCGGTAGCAACGGCACCTGCTGCATGATGGCGATAGGAATCCTTACCAGGGATATCGATCTCGAAATCATCGTGGCTATGATGCTTGATCGAAGACACGGAAATGCCACGCGCAGCGAGCTCCGAAATAAGCGCTTCAACGAGCGTGGTCTTACCAGAGTTCTTACGACCGATGAAGGCAATGCAGTTATCCAAGCGAGTATTTCTCATGCGCGTTCTTTTCTGTAGGAGTGGTTAGCGTAGCTAACGGCTAATTGTAGCGCAACTTCTCCTGCGCACGGTTGCATGTCCCGCACCTGCCTGCATCGCTGCGCGCTAAGCATAGAGTTCGCGTTCCTCCACCAGCTGCGACTTGATGTGTCCGACGAGCTTCTCGAGCGCAGAGATAGCATGTGGACGAATATCAGCTCCAATCAGCACGTACATGAGCGATTCGCCCACTTCAACGCGCCCTTCGTTGAGCCACGCTTGCACGTAATAGACACCTTCCCAGCTAAGCGCCTCTTTGAGTGCCGCTTCAAGCCCTGCTTTGTCGTAGGAGAAGTCTACAGCGACCACGCGCGCATCGCGCTCAGGTGCCTCGGCAGGACGCGCAGCTTCTGCGCGCACCGCATGACGCGGGGTGGCGCGTACGATGCCGTTATGGATCAAGAACATCCCAATATTAGGTGCCTGCTCGCTTTCTTTGGCCTGCGCAAGCCACGCGTTCATATCGGGTTCTTCGATCGCCATAGTTCCTCCTTGTTTATTCGTAGCATATTCGTTCGTCTCATCATGGTAACGCGCGGTGGCGGTAGAAGCGCCAGGCAGCTATTTTGTCGCTTAGGTGTAACGCGCCGCTCTGCCCCGTGCTCCGCACGAGCATAAAGCGCCCTTGAACCACTTCGCTCAGCGTGTATGAAACGCTTTCGATTATGATAGGGAAAGCGCGTAAACGAAGGCAGGCAGAAGGAAGCCTCCAGCGCACGAACATGAAGAGAGGATTCTCCTATGACGGTAGTTTTGCAACCATCGCTTTCCCATTACGATTATCTTATCGTGGGGGCTGGCCTCACGAGTGCCGTGTTCGCGCATGAGGCGAAAGCTGCCGGAAAGACCTGCTTGGTCATCGATCGCCGCGATCATATCGGCGGCAATATCTACACCGAAGAGATCGATGGCATCAACGTGCATAAATATGGCGCGCACATCTTCCACACGTCGCTCAAGCCAGTGTGGGAATACGTGAATCAATTCGCCGAGTTCAACAACTACATCAATTCGCCGGTCGCCGTCTACAAGGACGAACTCTACAACATGCCCTTCAACATGAACACCTTCTCGAAGATGTGGGGCATTCGTACGCCCGATGAAGCGCGCGAGAAGATCGAGCAGCAGAAGGCCGCTGAAGGGATCACCGATCCGCAGAACCTCGAAGAACAAGCGCTCTCGCTCGTCGGCCGCGATATCTTCGAGAAGCTTGTGAAAGGCTATACCGAAAAGCAGTGGGGTCGTGATTGCAAGGACCTACCCGCATCGATCATCACGCGCCTGCCAGTGCGTTTCACTTACGACAACAATTATTTCAACGACCGCTTCCAGGGCATTCCCATGGGCGGCTACAC
This sequence comes from uncultured Eggerthella sp., assembly GCA_902464295.1. Taxonomy (GTDB): domain Bacteria; phylum Actinomycetota; class Coriobacteriia; order Coriobacteriales; family Eggerthellaceae; genus Anaerotardibacter. Next base: position 44,649 of record CABQIW010000008.1, on the reverse strand, counting down.
GGCTATGGTCGAGAAGATGTTCGGCGATACGGAGATTCTGCTGAACACAGAATTCCGCACGTTCATCGAAGAGCACTCTGGCATTGCCGATCGCATCATCTACTGCGGCCCGATCGACGAATATTTCGATTACAAGCTGGGTAATCTTGAGTATCGCTCGCTGCGCTTCGAGACTGAATCGGTTGATTCAGCGAACTGGCAAGGAAATGCGGTGGTGAACTACACCGAACGCGAGATCCCCTTCACGCGCATCATCGAGCACAAGCATTTCGAGTTTGGCGATCAGCCCACTTCCATCATCACGCGCGAATACCCCGCAACCTGGCAGCCGGGCGATGAGCCCTACTATCCCATTAACGATGAGCGCAACACGGCACTCTACGAGCAGTATCGCGAACTTGCGGAGGACGAAGGCAACGTGGTGTTCGCGGGTCGCTTAGGTGGCTACAAGTACTACGACATGGACAAGGCCATCGATGCTGCATTCGACCTGGTCAAAGACGAACTCGGCATAGACCTCCGTTAAAAGATAACAAACTACTCGGTCGTTTGTTATCAATCTGCATCAGCAGAGAGGGCAAGGCAACGAGGTGACTCTTCGCCGACTAAATTCATTTTAATAAAACCCGAGCGAAGCAGCGACGCATGAGCGAATCAGCATGTGCTGATTCGCGAACAGGGAAGCGGGGAACCTCGTGTCTTACCCTCTCCACTGGTGCAGGCAAGAGGCTTGCGCTCTTGGCCGATCGGACTATCGAATAACGGAAGCTTAATCGTGCGGAGTTGTAGTGATGTCGGCGAAGTTCAGCGGGATCGCTTTTGCGAGCGCATCCACGCTCGTATCGATCTGACAACCGAGCCGCCCTCCCGAAAAGACGATGCGCTCATGTTCTCGTGCCGATTGATCGATCGTGGTCGCGAACAGCTTCTTCATTCCTAGAGGGCTGCACCCACCGTGGATGTAGCCAGTAAGGGGAAGAAGCTCCTTCGAGGGGATCATGTGGACCGACTTCTCACCAACACAAACTGCAGCCTTCTTCAAGTCAAGCTCTTCAGCAACTGGCACCATGAAGACATAATGGGTTCCTGATTTCCCTACGGTAACGAGCGTCTTGAAAACACGGGCGACCTCAAGACCCAAATGATCAGCAACTTCAATACCGCTCATCGCTTCAGCGCAATCCCAGATATGCGTATCGTACGCGGCACCGATCCGATCGAGCTCGCGCATCGCATTCGTTTTCTTTTCGTGCTTCTTAGCCATGGGCGAACTCTATTCGCTAGCGCTTGTGCACATGCTGATTCGTGTTGTGTCGTGTGTGGCCTGATTGGCGCGGATTGTTTGCGCTTCCACGACGTGCTCCACTATCGCGCGCAGCGCTGTTGTGATCGTCAGCAAGATCGTTGCGCGCATTCATATGAGCAGCTGAGCGTTCGGATGAATCTTGGCCCGCAGCAGCACCTCTGCGTGTCTTCGAACGCGGATTGTAATGATGCAGCAGTACCGGCTGAAGAAGCTTGAGCTTGAATACGATGAGACCAGTAACAACAGCCAAGATAATGAAGACGACATAGCGCGGAGGCCCATCGATAGCGCTCACCACGATCGCGCCTGCTGAGAGCAGAGCGGTCCAGCCCCACATGATATAGACGGTTGCCTTCTGTGAATAACCCGCCTGCAAGAGTCGGTGGTGAATGTGTCCGCGATCAGCTGAGTCGATCGGTTGATGCGCGCGTTTACGACGAATGATAGCGATGGCGGTATCTAAAATAGGTACGCCAGCTGCGATGATGGGCACCAACAAGGAAACGAAGAACGCCGAACGAGCAACTGCCATAAGAGAGACGATGCCGAGCGCGAAGCCCAAGAGCAGCGCCCCAGAATCTCCCATGAATATGCTCGCAGGGTGGATATTCGACTTCAAGAAGCCAATGCACGCACCTACGATCACGAAACTTGCCAGCGCAGCGCCAGGGCGCCAAGTGAGCACCGCCAGGATACCGATAGTGGCTGCCGTGATAGCGGTGATGCCTGCCGCAAGCCCATCAAGGCCATCGATGAGGTTGATGATGTTTGCGAAGGCCACCAGGTAGAAGACCGTAAGGGGATACGATAGCCACCCAAACTCAAAGTAGCCGTCGCTGATGAAGTTGTGAATGCTCGAGAAGAGCAATCCTGAAAAGGCCACTACGCAAGCGGCGACGATCTGCCCAAGCAGCTTAGCCTTTGGTTTCAGATTGTAGATATCATCGACGATACCTACGCCGAACATGATGAGGATGCCTACTGCAACGCCGACCCAGTTGACCTTGTTGCCGAGCCCTCCTTGCAAAGGCGTGGTCCAACCCCAGAAGTGTGCGCCTATGAGCGCGAGCGCGAGAGCTGCGATCATGCCACCAAAGATCGCAACACCGCCCATACGGGGGATAGGCTGCATGTTCACGCGGCGCGCGCTGGGATAGTCGATCGCATCGAGCGCAACAGCCAAACGACGCGCAAGAGGCGTGAGTGCAATGGTAACGCCGAGCGCAACTGCAAAGAGAATGATGCATTCTATCCAATTCAAGTTGGAGAAACGCTCCTTATTCGCGTATCGATGGTTGAGGGCGCGAATTCAGCGCTTAAAAGCACGATCCGCAACCAACTATTATAAATCTTCGGCAGATAAGCCATCCTGCTATAATGAATCTTCGCGGACTCCGTGCTGAAAACAGGTGTGAACAACAGCATAGGAGGTATCCGCGGGGAGTTTATGAATACAGCACACGAACAGAATCTTCCTCCTGATGCTCAAGGCGCTCTGCCTAGCGAACAGGTTGCCATCAGCATCATCATCCCCGTGTACAACGTTGTTACGTGGTTGTCGCGTGCGGCCGACTCGCTCACCGCTCAGACTTTTTCCGATTTCGAGATACTTCTGGTGGACGACGGCAGTACCGATGGTTCGGCCGAACTTGCCGATAAGCTGGCCTTATCGGACAGTCGCATTCGTGTTATCCATCAGAACAACGCCGGTGCTGCTGCGGCGCGCAATACCGCCATCGAAGTGGCGCGCGGAGAATTCCTCTACTTCATGGATGGCGATGACTGGTGCGAACCGGATATGCTTTCGCGCATGCATGCTGTTGCGCATGAAAACGAGCTTGACCTGCTGGTGACCGGGTTCTTCATCGACACCTATTACAGCGCCGAGAAGTTCTACCGTGAAGTGCGCAATGCTCCTGATCGTATCTTTGCCTCGCAAGAGGAATTCCGAGAGAACGCTCATGAACTTTTCGATGCGCAATTGCTCTATGCGCCCTGGAACAAGCTGTACCGCCGCAGCTACTTGAACGAGAAGAACATTCGTTTCCCTGAAACGTTCTGGGACGATCTTCCGTTCAATCTCGACGTGGTGCGCGATATCGAACGAGTTGGGACCTTGGACGGGCACTTCTACCATTTTTTGCGTGCGCGCGCCGAAAGCGAGAATACGCGCTATCGCGCCGATATGTATGAGAAACGCGAAGAAGAGCATCGTTGGCTACAGGAGCTCTATGCCGCATGGGACATAGACTCTCCTGTTATCCAGGAGTTTCTTGCGCGTCGTTATGCTGAGCGCTTGGTGGGTTGTGTGGAGAACATCACCAATAAGAATTGCACGCTCACTGCGCGTGAGAAGCGTGCCGAGATCGCTCGTATGATCTCAACCCCACAAGCGAGGGACGCGCTTGCAAAAGCGGTGCCGGGAAGCTTCATGATGAAAGTGCTCTACGTGCCGTATCGAGCGCAGAACGTAACGCTCACCATGTGGGAAAGCCGCTTCATCTCCTTCGTGAAGCAACATTCGACCAACCTTTTCGCCCGCCTGAAAGCGAACCGCTAAACGCAACGAAGCGTGGTTATTTCACGGTAAGGACCGGGGTGGTGGTAGCGCGGATCACGCCATAACTCACGCTGCCGAGCAGACCACGGATCGCGCCTAGGCCACGCCTTCCCATCACAATAAGATCGCAGCTATGATCGGACGCATAGTCGATGATGCCATCGACTGCAGAAGGATGTGCGATCACTTCGTAGGTAACCTGGCTGGGATCGAGCTCAGAAAGCGCATCGCCGATGGTGCTCACCATTTCAGCATGGATCTCAAGGAGCGTGTCATCGAAAAGCTCCGAATAGGTCTTCTGCGTTACGTAGGAAGGGTTCACGACCGCCGCTGGATCGGAAGCGGCAACTTCAGGGAAGATGTTGATGGGCACCACGTTCACCACATGCACCTGCGTGTCGTGGCCTTTGGCAATTCCACACGCCGCGTTGAGCGCGCTTTGGGCGTGATCGGATCCATCGAAGGGAACGATGATGCAGTGGTAAGCCATGATAACTCCTCAAACGAATAAGCACATGAATGCGGCGAGCGTACTCGCCTTGTTTCATTATAGGGAATGCGTGGAGTGGTTGGTCTGCGAATCGCGGTGCTTTTGCCATATTGTGAAGATCGCCCAAAAGAGCAATGCGCCGAGCAGGGCAGCGATGGTGTCCACGAGCCAATCGGCGGGATCGCACGTGCGAGCAGGAACGAAGATCTGATGAAATTCATCGCTTACTCCGTAGAGGCTTGCGATGAGCGTGGAGAGCGCGCATGCTTTTGGCAGGGTCAAGCGCAGGCGCAAGGCGTTCATGAGCGCGAGCCCAAGCAGGAAGAACTCGGTGAAATGCCCCACAGGCGACACATCGACCGGATGACCGAAGAGCGCGTTCGCTGCCGAGCGGAGAGCTTCGAGCAGGAAGCTGATGATGCCAGAATCATGATCGAGCGCATCGCCCGTTTTGGCGCTCATGCAAAAGATGAGAAGTGCAACTGCCGCAACGAATACCCAGCTCAATACCATGAATTTTGTAGAAGGGGCGCGCTTCATCACTTGACCCGCTTTGAAGAAGATGCGTCTGCTCGTTCGTTCATGAGAGGGCTGCCTGAAGAAGGGGCATCGCTTTCGAACTCGTAGACAGCTGCCGTGGTTGAGGGCGTGCGTTCAGGGAAGAACACTTCGAGCATGCGGGTATCGCGTTTCACATAGAAGAAGAGCGAGCCCGCAACCATGAATACGAGCGAAACGATGAGCGCGAAGATAACGGCATCGAATTCGCTGAAGATGTTCACCTCGAAGATGCCGAGAAGAAAATAGGTGGCAAGGCCTGATGCGAGGCCAGCAACGGCTCCTACTTTATTCGCACGATGCCAGAACAATCCCAGCACCAAGATCCAACAGCTAGACACCTCGATGCCACCGAACACGTACATGCTCATGCGCCAGATGAGATCGGGCGGGGTGAGAGCAACGATGAGCGCAACGACCGATAGCAGGATCGAAGATGCTTGCGAAACGAATCGTACGCGGTCATGTTCGGGAGCCTTGCGTTGGCGGAGCGCAGAATTGGCATAGATGCCTTGGATGATATTGACCGAAGAGCTGATCAGAAGGGTGGAGACGGTTGAGATCGCAGCAGCAATAGGACCGAGGATGATGATGTCCACCGCCCAAGGAGGAAACGCTTGAGCGAGCATGAGAGGGATCACGTCATCGATAGTGCCGCCCTGTTCGTTCAACAGATCAGGGAAAACACCATAAGAGAGCGCGCCGAGCGCAGTGAGCCCTACCAATAAAAGACCGACGATAAGGGTGCCGATCCAGAGTGCATGACGAAGGCTTCTCGTGCTTTTGTAGCTCAAACAACGAACCGCTACCTGAGGCATCGCGAACACGAGCAGTCCCAAGATGAGCCACTGCGTAACGAAGAGCCCAATGGGCATTCGTCCGCCTGCGAAGATATCGAACATCTCGGGTTTTTGCACGGCGATGGTCTGCATGATGCTCTCGTATCCACCACCAGCATTCAGAATGCCGAACCCCAAGAACAAGGCGCTTACGATCATGACAACACCGCAGATGGTATCGGTGATCGCCACACCGCGGAAGCCTCCGATAACGGTGTAGATGGCGGTGGTTGCGGTGATGAGGATGAGTCCAACGCTGTATTCGTAATGCGTTACGGTTGCGAATATCTTCGCGGCTCCGACCAGTTGCGCAACGATGAGCGCGGTGAAGAAGACGACGAGCGAACAGGAAAGGATGAGCGTGAGGATGTTCGAGCGAAAACGCGCATTGATGATGTCGATGATAGAGACGGCATGGATACGGCGTGCGATGAGTGCGAGCTTCTTGCCCACCACGCCAAAGAGCAAGATGAGCGAAACGACCTGCGCACCTGCCAAGTAGACCCATCCAAAGCCGTATTCCCAAGCTTGACCAGGCATACCAACGAAGGCGGTGATGGAACCGAAGGTGGCGATCGTGGTCATGACGAGCACGATCGAGCCGAGTCTGCGCCCCGCTACGAAATACTCGCGTTCGAAGTTATTCTCTGGCGTGTGCTTCCTGATAAGGAAGGCGACGATAAGGCAGGCAAAAAGAACGACAAGAAGAGGGATCAATGTTAACGAGGTCATCGCGCCTCTTTTTCATTGCGGCGCTCGCCCGGTCGATGCGGCGTGTTGCTGATGGGTTTTCGGGGGGTGACCGAGGTCTTCTCGATGGTCTTGATAAGATCCTGATCGATCGTCATAGGGGTAACCTGAACAGGGGCTTCATCGTTGATCTGGTATTTTCTACCAAAGTCATCTTCGTCGAGTGGGCAGTCTTCGATCACCTTCGTAGCCAGGATGATGCTTACGATCATCGCTACGATCCACGTACCCAAACAGCCCATCACGACCCACAATGGCGTGGAGAAGATCTCGATATCGATGCCGTATAAGCCGAAGCCAAAGAGAAACCAACATACGATCACGATAGCAACGCCCATAAGCGTGACCTTCGCTTCTTTGTTCGCTTGGCTCATGCGTTCACGATAGAGCATGGATGCAGCTTTCATTAGTAAAGCAGCCCGAAAACGATGCGCCTCCGCGTACGGGGCGTACCGAGTTTAAGGGCTTCTAGGATTGTCAGGAGTGTCCAGTGTAAGGTTATGTATCAGCATGAAAACAATGAGAGAAATTTTGTAATGATTTCGTAGCTTTTTCTACAAAAAGCCAATTGAACAGGAATTATAGTCGCATTCCCTTAAGGGTGTGAAATGCGCTCATCTTCTTCAATACCCTATTGAACAGGCACTTTTTCAATGCGCTAAGATAGAAGGGGACAGAAGCGAACACAGGGAGATATGATGACCGACGCACCTACCAAGGCACCAAGAGAGCATGTGAGTGTTCAGGTTGTCATTCCGGTCGTTATCATCATCTTAGGTTCGGCGCTCGGCAATCTTTCTCAAACCGCGATGAATGCGATGTTCGGCGGCATCGCGGCAGACTTCGATGTGGATATGGCGCTCGGCCAGTGGGTCACCACGCTCTACATGCTCGTGATCGGCATCACGGTCCCCGTGGTCACCTACCTCATGCGACGCTTTGCGCTCAAGAGGCTCACTATCTTCTCCCTTTGTCTTTTTGCTTTCGGCTGCATCGTTGACCTGTTCGCGCCATCGTTTGCCTTGTTGCTGGTAGGACGTGCGATCCAGGCTGTTTCTTCGGGTATCCTCATGCCCATGATGATGAGCATCATCATGACTTCGTTTCCGCCGAACAAGCGCGCAACGGTCATGGGTGTTGCAGGCATCGCGATGGGCTTCGCGCCGAACATCGGTCCGACCATAGGTGGCTACCTCGTTACCGCTTCAGGTTGGCGCAGCTTGTTCGTTATCCTTGCCATCTGCATGATCGTGCTCATCATCTGTGCGTGCCTCTTCATCGTGCGATCACCGCGCATCAAGCGTACGGCCACGCTCGACGTAGCCTCGGTCGTTCTTTCGGCGTTCGGGTTTGGCTTCTTGCTGCTCGGTTTTTCGAACGCTTCAGATGCAGGTGCAGCGCCGCTGTCGATCTGGGTGCCGATCCTTGTTGGTGTCGTTGCGCTCGTTCTCTTCATCAGGCGACAAAAGCGCATCGACGATCCGCTCATCAATATGGATATATTCAGGTCAAAACAATTCGTGGTGGGATTCTGGACATCGAACTTCCTCTACGCGAGCTTCATGGGCATCACGCTCATCGTGCCTCTGTTCATCGAGGAGATATGGGGTGGAACGGCGCTTGAGGCAGGCTTGGTGCTGTTGCCAGGTACCATCGCGGCGCTCTTCATCAACCCGCTTGCCGGCTATCTTACCGATCGCTTTCATGCGCGCCCGATCATCGTGTTCTTTGGAGCCTGCCTTGCGCTCGGTTCGGTAGCGATGGCGTTCATGGATGCCTCGACTCCGTTTTGGCTTATCTTGCTGTTGCAGGGGATTCGCGCGTGCGGAGTATCGGGCCTGGTGAGCCCGCTTACTTCATGGAGCATGGAAGAGCTTGCGCCCAACAGGATGACCGACGCTTCATCGTTTTCTACGGCGGTGCGCCAAGCGGTCGCTTCGATGGGAACAGCGCTCATGGTATTCTCGATCACGCTAGGCTCTCAGGTGTTTGGCTCGCTTCTGTTCGGATTCCAGCTGGCGCTCGGTCTTTCGGGCGCGTTCGCACTTGCGCTATTCATTGTTTCGCTCGTGCGCGTGCGTTAACCAAGGACGAACTCACACAGCGCCTCACTGTGCTCGCGCAATAGGAAGATCATACGAAAGATCAGGCCTTCTCAAGGATTGCCGTGATCGCCTCTTTGTCCACCTGCGGCAACGGAATGAATTCTTCGGGTTCTTGCGAGAGCGGTATGAGTTGTTTTTGCAGCCAGAGGATGTCGTACCAACGGCCGAACTTGTGCCCACAGTTCGGGATGTGCGCACACTGAACGTAGCCCCTTCGTTCGTGGAAGATGCGACTCGTGGAAGGGCACGTTTCATCAGCAGGTTCGATGTAGGTGACGCAAGCGTTCGCGTTGTACACATTCTGAAGGCGTAGGATCTCTTCAAGCGCACCATAGAGTCTGGTTCCAAGACCATGGCCTTTAGCTTCAGGTGCAAGATAGACCGAAGTCTCGATCGAATGAAGGTAGGCTTTGCGCGGTCTGAATGCCGAAGCATAAGAGTAGCCGATAACCGTGAACGCTTCGCCATCGCCAGTCTCGATGTGGGAAGTAGCGTCTGCAGCGCGCGTAGCGGCGCACTCGATCTCTGCCACCAAGAACGGACGCTCTTCTAAGATGGTCGCGATCTTCAGCTCCATTTCCTCGATCGTGGGTGGCTCGAGGTCGAAGGTGGTTGCGGTATCGCGCACATAGGGAGCATAGATCGCACAAACCGCCGCCGCATCAGCTGGGCAGGCCAGTCGAATTCTCGTTTCCCGCGCGGTGTTCCGTGCTATAGTAGTCATGCTTTAACGCTCCATAGTGCTAAAGTGGCATATCCGATGGGCGCGTCGTGCAACCCTTCAGATATAAGTGTAGAAAATCTATAGCAAAGAGGTAAATATGAGCAAAGCGGTAAACATGAAAAAGCTATTACTGTGTTTTTTCGCAGCAGTGTTCGCGATCTGCCTGTCGGCTGGTCTCATGACGGGCTGCTCGTCTAACGCGAAGTCTTCGAGCGACGCTCCAGAGTACTTGGGCGAAGACGGCAAGTTCGTGGTCGGTTTCGACGAGACCTTCAAGCCCTTCGGTTATAAGGACGACAACGGCGAATACACCGGCTTCGACCTGGAGCTCGCTAAGGCTGTTGCTGAAAAGAACGGCTGGGAGATCGAACTCACCCCGATCGACTGGGACACCAAGGATGCTCAGATCGATTCCGGTACGATCGACGTCATCTGGAATGGCTTCACCATCGAAGGCCGCGAGGACACCTATGAGTTCACCGATCCGTACTACCTGAACGACCAGGTCATCCTTGTTCGTGAAGGTTCCGACATCAAGGGTCTTTCCGATCTTGCGGGCAAGACCGTAGTCGCACAGGTCAACTCACCTGCTTACGACAACCTCGCTGAAGGCGGAGATTACTACGACACCATCGGTTCTACGCTCGGTGCGCTCGAAACCGCTCCTGAATATCAGACTGCGCTCATGCAGCTCGAAAGTGGCGCATGCGATGCGGTTGCGATCGACTATCCCACCGCACAGTCCCTTATTGCTGGCAAAGATGGCTATGTCATCCTCGACGAAGTAGTTTCTTCTGAGAACTATGGCGTTGGCGCGAAGAAGGGCAACACCGAACTGATCGAGAAGATCCAGTCCGCGCTCATCGAACTCTACAACGATGGCAAAGTTGAAGAGATCGTCTCTCACTATCCTGAAGAGATTTCTATCGACAAGTGGGTGCTCAAATAATCTTGCGCCCCTAGTGGCGGCACGCTGAATGTAAAGCCCTGGATGTCCCGATGCTCCTCGTAGCGAGGCCATCGAAGTTCCAGGGCTTTTCTCTTTGCTCTTTGTTTTAACGGTCCGTTTTCGATAAGGTTCGCATATGGAATTCACCACAATGCTTGGAATGCTGGGCGAGGGCTTTCTCGTTACGCTGCAGCTCTTCTTCGTCACGCTGATCGGCGCACTTCCGCTCGGTGTGCTCGTGGCGTTGGGGCGCATGAGCCGTTTTCGCCCGATCTCGTATCTGTTCCGTCTCTATATCTCGATCATGCGCGGTACGCCGCTCATGCTGCAGCTCATGTTCATCTTCTTCGCGCCGTATTATATCTTCGGCGTGCAGCTCTCTATGGATTGGAAGTTCGGTGCTTGCGCGGTCGCCTTCATCATGAACTATTCGGCCTATTTCGCTGAGATCTACCGTAGTGGCATCCAGTCCATCCCGCGTGGTCAATATGAAGCTGCCGAGATCTTGGGCTACAGCAAAGCGCAAACGTTTCTGCGTATCATCTTCCCACAGGTCTTCAAGCGTATCGTGCCTGCGCTCGGCAACGAAGTGATCGTGCTCGTCAAGGATACTTCGCTGGCGTTCACGATTGGCGTGGCGGAGATGTTCACCACAGCACGCGCCATCGTTTCAGCGCAAGGTACGCTCACGGCCTTCGTGGTGGCAGCGCTGTTCTATTGGGTGTTCACCTTCGTGGTCGAGTTCGCCATTTCGCGCATCGAAAAGCGCCTGGCCTACTATCACGATTAAGCGAAAAGGGGACAGGGTATGACCGACACGAATCAAACAATCCCACAGGCAACGGAATTAGCGGACGAACAGGGAAAAGCGATACTTTCTGTTGAGAGTCTTGAGAAGAGCTTCGGCGATGCGATGGTGCTCAAGGATATCTCTTTTGAGGTTCACCCTGGTGAAGTGGTTTCGATCATCGGGCCTTCTGGTTCAGGAAAGTCTACGCTTCTGCGTTGTTGCACCTTGCTCGAGACGTTCGAGTCGGGCGCGCTGCGCTATGGCGATCTAACGGTTGCGGAAAACAACGTATCTGGCAAAACGGTCTATAGTGGCAAGGACGTTGCCAAGGAAGCGCGCAAACGCTTTGGTCTCGTGTTCCAGAATTTCAATCTCTTCCCGCACTATTCGGTGCTGCGCAACGTGATGGAAGCGCCCGTTGTGGTCGAGGGGAAGGATAAAGCGGAAACCGAAAAGCTTGCCCGTGCGCTTTTGAAGCAAATGGGCCTTGAGGGTCGTGAGGATGCATATCCGTGCGAGCTATCTGGTGGTCAGCAGCAGCGTGTGGCTATCGCACGCGCGCTTTGCCTTCAGCCCGATATCCTCTTTTTCGACGAGCCCACTTCTGCACTTGACCCCGAACTTACGCAAGAGGTGCTGAAGGTCATCCGAGCGCTTGCCGAAGAGCATATGACCATGGTGATCGTGACGCACGAGATGGCATTCGCGCGCGATGTGTCCGACAAGATCATCTTCATGGACAAGGGTGTGATCGTCGAAGAGGGCACGCCTGATCAGGTGATCAACCACCCGCAGCACAATCGCACCAAGGCCTTCCTTTCGCGCTACGAATCCGACGCGGTGACCGACTAAAGATGACACACTGTTCAGGCAAGCAGCACGCTCATGGGGCACTTGTAATTACCCGCTTTCGCTGTTCGCTTGCCTTATTAGGTAAGCTCATGCGCTTCGCTCCTTCGGACAGCCTATTACAAATTAAGAGTGCGGACTCAGAGTAATTCAAGTACCCCATGGGCTCAGCTGCTTGCTCGACCAGGAACGTCTTGACGGCGATCAGTGGAGAGGGCAAGGCAGCGAGGTGACTCTTCGCCGACTAAATTCGTTAGTAATAAAACCCGAGCGAAGCAACGACGCACGAAAGAACCTGCAGAATGCAGGTTCTTGAGCAGGGAAGTGGGGAGCCTGGTGCCTTACCCTCTCCGCTGATCGCAGTAGGTAGGGCGTGCCCTTTCGTCAACCGCAGAGAGGGAATAGAAAACGACCCGGGTAATCCGGGCCGTTTTGATTCTAAGGTATGTTCGCGAGCGCTTATGCCTGGTGCTTGAGCAGGCCGTAACCACCGTTCGAACGACGATAGAGAATATGTACCGCGCTAGTGTCGCGGTCGATATAGGCGAAGAAGTCGTGACCCAAAAGGTCGATTTCGATGAGCGCTTCCTCTTCCGTGAGCGGCAGGAGCTCCAGCTCCTTCACGCGTACGATCTCTTCGTCCTCACCGGAAAGTTCCTGCATGAGCGCATCATAGTCGACGTCGGTCGCCTGCTTGTTGACCGGTTCGGCATTCAGGCGCTTGTTGAGCACACGCGTCTTGTATTTACGCAGCTGACGAAGCACTTTAGCGGCCGCAACGTCGATGGCAGCGAAGAGGCTCTCTTCGTTCTCTTCGACGCGGATGATATGACCCTTAGCGTGCATGGTAACTTCGCAGGTGCACGGGGTGGGGTTCGCGGGGTTCTTTTCAACTTGCAGAACGACTTCTGCAGAAAGCGGTGCGATATCCATCGCTTTCATCGAATTGCCGATCTTTTCTTCCGCATAATCGCGCAGAGCGTCGGAGACGTTCATGCGACGACCGGTGACGGTGATATCCATAGTCATTTTCCCTTCGTTACTAAAGAGCGCACGTTCAAATGCACTTTTACAACTAGCTAGTCTAACGCATCTTTTAAGGCTTGTGTGAACGATTATTGAAACCCAACCGAAAAGTTGACAGGTTGTTAGGTGGTTTACAATTGTGTGCACGGTAAATGAAAGAAGGACAAGATGGCAACCGATAAAGCTTCAGCACAGAATTCGGATGCGGCAGAGAAGCAGCAAACCGGTGCCTCTGTTCGAGAACGCGTTGATGTATCTCAGGCTGGCGAAGAGGGCGCGAATGCTGCAGGTGCCGCATGTACCGTGGAGAACTCCCAAGGAAATAAGACCCCATTCATCTCGGAAGTTTCTGGGCATCATCGCCGCTACTTGAAGCTGCTTGAATTCACGCACTCCACGACCAAAGCGGCGGGTTTCATGCTGCTCGGCGCCATCCTTTCGCTCGTTGTAGCGAATTCGCCCGCATATGGCTCGTTCTTGGAGTTCTGGCATACCGAGATAACGCTGGGATTCGGCAGCGCGAACACTTCGATGTCGCTCGCGCATATCATCAACGACATCTTCATGTGCTTATTCTTCTTGCTGGTGGGTCTCGAGATCAAATATGAGATGACCGTCGGCGAGCTTACGAATATCCGTCAGGCTATCCTGCCGGTGGGAGCTGCCATAGGTGGCGTTGCGGTGCCGATCATCTTCTATGTGGCATTCAACCAGGGAAGTCCTGAAACATTGGGCGGGTGGGGCGTTCCGACCGCGACCGATATCGCGTTCGCGCTCGGCATTCTAGCGCTGCTTGGTTCGCGCGTGCCAGCGGGCGTGCGCGTGTTCCTCTCAACGCTCGCGGTGGCCGATGACATTATCGCTATCGTAGTTATCGCGGTCTTCTATGGTCATGCGCCCTCGGTACTGTGGCTTTTGGCAGCGCTTGTGGTGCTGGGTGCGCTCACCGCTCTCAACCGTTTGCACTTTTATTCGCTCTGGCCCTACGTGCTGTTGGGTGTGGTGCTTTGGTATTGCGTGTTCATGTCGGGCGTGCATGCCACCATCGCCGGCGTGCTGCTCGCCTTTACGATTCCCTCTGGCTCGCGTGTTGACCTGCTCTCATTCGGACGTTGGTCGAACAAGCAGCTCAAGGAGATACGCGCGAACTTCCAACCCGATGCTCCCGTGCTCGGCCAGTCCGACTACCTGAAAGAGGTTTCGCACCTTGCGCGCGTGGCAAAAGAAGTGGTGCCTCCCGCAACGCGTTTGGAGCGCATGCTCTACCCTTGGGTCTATTTCGCGATCTTGCCGCTGTTCGCTCTGACGAATGCCGATGTGGCGCTGGGCGCAACGAGCTTCGGTGCCATTGTGGCCGATCCGGTGTTCCTAGGCGTTTTCGCTGGCCTACTCTTGGGCAAGCCCATCGGCATCTTCCTCTTCAGCTTCCTCATCGTGAAGCTCAAGATCTCTTCGCTTCCTAATAACGTGAACTGGGCGCACATCTTCGGTGCAGCGTTGCTCGGTGGTGTCGGTTTTACCATGGCTATCTTCGTGGCAAATCTCGCGTATGCCGATCCTGGTCAGATTTTGGTGGCGAAGGTTGCGATCCTGTCAGCTTCGCTGTTAGCAGGTGTGATAGGTTTCCTCTTCCTGCTCTTCCAAGCGAATATCGCGATGCGCAAAGGTGTCACTTTTGAAGAGCCTATTCTTGACAACGCGAACCTGCAGGCCCATGCCGCCCATGAGGTGAAACGCCGCAAGCATGATAAGCACGAGGAAGCTTCGGCGGGCGAAAGCGGGCAAAAAGCTTCTGTGCGCACCGTGTCTCCCCATAGGGCAGTGCCAACGGATGAGGACAGGCAGGCAGCTTCGTCTCGCAAAGATGCGTGAGGCATGAGCAAGCTGAAGGATCACGCTTGTTGGTATCGGGCGATTTAGAGCGGCGTCATTTCTCGCAAGATGCGATCGCTTTTGTTGCGCGTATCGCTCTTCTACATAGAGAAAGCGCACATTCTTCACAATTGCGTATATATGCGCGCAATAAGGCGTTGAGCATGGGGTTTAGCGGCTTCACTTGTGCATGGTAAAGCGTGTGAAGGGCAGTTTATCAGGGCTTAAAGGTCTGAAGCTCTGTATAAATGTGCTGTTTTCTGTTAGTATCAACTACAGCTTACGCTGAGACACGAACCCTATGCCACTATTGGGAGGTTTTCAAACAGTATGAAGCATACAAATGTAGCACCGAAGCGTACGCTGCTCATTGCATTTATGGCGGTCGTTCTGGCCGTGGGGCTTTCTTTGCCCGTTTCACTTGCATCCGCAGTGCCTTCCTCTTCTTCTAAGCAGGCTGAGGCACAAGCAGCGCTCGACAAACTCAACGATATGCAGGCAACGCTCGATGCCGCTTCGAACAACTATTACGAAGCGGAAGAAGAGCGCAGTGCTGCTGAAGCTAAGGTTCGCGAAGCCGAAGCTCAGATCCAAGAGGAAACTGAGAAGATCAAGGGTTATCAGGAAGAGCTGGGAACGCGTGCGCGCAGCATGTACCGTACCGGTGGTAACACCTTCCTCGATGTTATCTTGGGTGCTTCTACCTTTGAAGAGTTCGCAACGAACTGGAACATGCTCAACACCATGAACGAAAATGATGCCGAGCTTGTTGCTAAGACCAAGGAATCACGCGAAAAGGTAGAAGCTGCTAAGGTTGAATATGAACAGCAAGAGCAGGTAGCTGCGCAGAAGGCGAACGAAGCCAAGGCTATTAAAGATGAGGCCGAAGCTACTACTGCACAGATGCAGGAAACCTACGATAATCTGAATGCTGAAGTTCAAGAGCTCATGCGTCAGGAAGAAGAAGCGCGCAGCGCTGCTAACGCAGCAGCAGCTCAGGAAGCTATTGCTAACAACAATGGCGGCGGCTCTCATAATGGCAATTCCGGAAGCAGCTCAAAGCCAACGAACGATTCAAAACCTCAGACGATAACGGGCAATGTTGTTGTTGATCGTGCATATGCTCAATTGGGTAAGCCATATAAGTGGGGAGCAGCTGGTCCGAATAGCTTTGACTGTTCTGGTCTGGTAGGTTACTGCCTTACGGGTAAAATGGGCAACCACTGGTGCACCACGGGCACTATCCAAGGGTGGACGCGCGTGAGCAATCCACAGCCAGGCGATATCTGTATCAACGATCATCATACTGGTATTTACATTGGCGGTGGCCAGATGATTCACGCTCCGCAAACGGGCGATGTGGTTAAGGTCAGCGGCGTTCATAAAGGCATGTGGTACGTTCGCTATTAATTTGCAGTACTGAAAAATACGAAGCAAATCGAGAAACAGCCCGCAAGGGCTGTTTCTTTTTGTGACTGGAGGTGCAGCAGTTTCACTCAGATGGATTCTTTGTACGTGAGCGATTTGCTTTATTGCCGTGCACTACCAGGCTGTGATACCATAGGCAACGCCGTTTACGGCACATCATATGTCGGGATGTGGCGCAGTTTGGTAGCGCGCTTCGTTCGGGACGAAGAAGTCGCAGGTTCAAATCCTGTCATCCCGACCAGAAATTCAAACGAGCCCTGCGGGGCTCGTTTTCATTTCCCCGGGATGACAGCCTGCAAAGCAGGCGCAGGCTATGCCTGTAAGGATTTGAACCGTAAGGTTCATTAATGCGCTACACAGCGCGTTAACCGCAAGAGTCAAGGCTGAAAAGCGAAGCGTGCCTTTACTCTTGCGAACTTCTGTCCCCGACCAGAAATTCAAACGAGCCCTGCGGGGCTCGTTTTCATTTCCCCGGGATGACAGCCTGCAAAGCAGGCGCAGGCTATGCCTGTAAGGATTTGAACCGTAAGGTTCATTAATGCGCTACACAGCGCGTTAACCGCAAGAGTCAAGGCTGAAAAGCGAAGCGTGCCTTTACTCTTGCGAACTTCTGTCCCCGACCAGAAATTCAAACGAGCCCTGCGGGGCTCGTTTTCATTTCCCCGGGATGACATCCAGCGCAGCTGGTGCAGCCCGTACCCACCCCCACCTAACATGAACCGCTTAAAGGGATTGTACGAGCGCTGAGTATGTTTTTTGGTACAATTTCTGCGCGTATCACTAGGGTAGTTCATACCTTGGTTCATACTGAATAAACCGCGCTTCACCCTGTGTCGCGCTCAACGTACGTGCAATCCCTGCGGAGGTGCATACAACATGAAGATCGGACCTTTCGGCATTGTCGAGATCATCATCATCTTGGTGGTCATCCTCATCATCTTTGGCCCCAAGAATCTTCCCAAGCTCGGAACCGCTATCGGCAAAACGGTCAAGAACTTGCGCGAGGGCCTCGGCGGCGGCAAGAAGAAGAAAGAAGCCGAAGAAGCTGCCAAGCAGGCCGAAGGCAAAGAGCCTGAAGAGCTTGAAGTAGTAGACAAGCCTGAACCAGGCCAGAAGAAGGCCGATGTTGCTGCAGCCGAAGCGGAAGCCGAACAGAACACCACCACCTCCGATGCGGTTTTCGAAGAGACCGAACCGGAAAAGGACAAGGCTGAATAAACACTTACGAGAAACGCGCCAGATCAAGCGCGTTTCTTCTGCGCGGGCACGAAGCTCGCATGAAACGACCGAACGATCGAACACAAGGGGAGTTCCATGGAAAAGGACTACATCTTAACCCAAGAAGGCAAAGCGAAGCTCGAAGAAGAGCTGCATTATCTCGAAACCGAAAAGCGCGCCGAGATCGGTGAGCGCATCCGCGTGGCTCGTGAGTTCGGCGACATCTCGGAAAACTCCGAGTACGATGACGCAAAGAACGAGCAGGCCATGATGGAAGGTCGCATCGCCGAGATCACCCGCATCTTGGGCGAAGCAACCGTGGTCGATGCTCCTACCAAATCTTCCAAGGTGCACATCGGCAGCAAGGTCACGGTCGACATGGGCGGTAACGAGCGCATCTTTACCATCGTCGGTGCGGCGGAGAGCGATTCCACCGCTGGCAAGATCTCCAACGAGTCTCCCGTTGGTGCGGCGCTCCTCGGTACCAAGAAGGGCGACGAGATCGACCTGCAAGGTCCTACCGGCCGCGATATCCATATCAAGGTCTTGAAGATCGAGCAGTAAGCGTGCATACCTGCTGTACACCAGGCGAACTTCAACTACCATAAGAAACAGCTGTAATCGAGACGCTGGTACCCTTCGTACCAGCGTTTTTCCTAGAAATTGAAAGGCGATCGATGAGCGAGAACACCACTCAAAACGCAACACCTGAAACACCCGAAGACGATCCGATCCTGGTGCGTCATGCCAAGCGCGAGGCGCTTATCGCGGCGGGCGAGAACCCCTATGGTCATGCGTTTGCCTATTCGCATCACATCGTCGATCTCGACGAAAAATACGCTGGTCTTGAAGATGGCGAGAACACTGAAGATCGAGTAGAGGTAGCCGGCCGTGTGATGGCCAAGCGCGATCAGGGCAAGATCATCTTCATGGAGCTGCGCGATTCGACGGGCTCGATCCAGTTGTTCTGCCGTATCAATGCGCTGGGCGAAGAAGCCTTCGCAGCTATGAAGGATCTGGATGTGGGCGATTGGATCGGCGTGTCTGGCCTTATGATGCGCACGCGCCGCGGCCAGCTTTCGGTGGCGGTCGATTCTTACGAGCTGCTCTCGAAATCGCTGCGCCCCCTGCCGGAGAAGTTCCACGGGCTTGCCGACAAGGAACTGCGCTATCGCCAGCGCTATGTCGATCTGATCGTGAACCCTGAGGTGCACGAGACCTTCGTGAAGCGCTCGAAGATCATCTCGGCCATCCGCCACTACATGGAAGAACAGGGCTTCTACGAGGTCGAAACGCCGTTCTTGCATTCGATCATGGGCGGCGCGAACGCGAAGCCCTTCACCACGCATTTCAACGCGCTCGATCGCGATTACTTCCTGCGTATCGCAACCGAGCTTCCTCTGAAGCGCTTGCTCGTGGGCGGTTTCGAGAAGGTCTTCGAGATCGGTCGCCAGTTCCGCAACGAAGGCATGGACCCGTATCACAACCCCGAGTTCACCACGATGGAAGCCTACCAGGCCTTCTCCGACCTTGAGGGCATGATGGAGCTCACGCAAGGCTTCGTGCAGGCTGCAGCTATGGCGGCGTGCGGCACGCTTGATGTCGAATATCAGGGCACGACCATTCATCTCGGTGGCGAATGGAGGCGTGCGAGCATGGTCGAGCTCGTGAATGAGGTCACGGGTGAGAACATCAGCTTCGCCATGACGCGCGAAGAAGCTGCCACGGTGGCAGAAAAGCACGGCGTTCACGTCGAAGAAGGGTGGGGCACGGGCAAGATCATCGCCGAGCTCTTCGAGGAGTGCGTCGAAGAGACGCTCATCCAGCCTATCTTCGTCACCGACCATCCGATCGAGGTTTCGCCGCTCGCAAAAAGGAAAATTGGTGAAGATGAAGTAGCTGACCGCTTCGAACTGTTTATTTCCGGCCATGAATATGCTAATGCTTTTAATGAACTAAATGATCCCGTTGATCAAGCGGAGCGATTCCGAGCGCAGCTTGCTGCTAAGGACATGGGCGACGATGAGGCAATGGGATTCGACGATGACTACGTGCGCGCTTTGGAATACGGAATGCCCCCCGCTGGCGGGGTCGGCATTGGAATAGATCGCCTTACCATGCTTCTTACGAATTCAGCAACGATCCGCGATGTATTACTGTTCCCCCATATGCGCGACGAAGCCAAGTAACAAAAGGAGGTGGCGCGTAAATGTCGTTCGACAAGTTCACTGACAAGGCGCGCAAAGTGCTGGTTTTGGCGCAGGAGGAAGCCCGCGGGCTTCATCAGCCCTACGTTGGCACTGAGCACGTGCTCTTGGCTTTACTCAAAGAAGAAGATGGTCTGGCAGCTCAGGCCCTGGAGCGCCTGGGGGTGCATTACGAGGCCACGGTGGCGGCCATCCGTCGTATCGTTACGATCGATGAATCCACCGATGTGTCCGGGCATTTGAGCTTCACACCACGCGTTAAGCGGGTACTGGAGAATTCCCTGCGTGAGGCCATGCAGATGGGGCAAAGCTACATTTCCACCGAGCATCTTCTGCTCGGTATCATCCGCGAAAACGAAGGCACAGCAATAGAGGTGCTCGAGCGCATGGGCGTTTCAGGAGACGATCTGCGTGCGGCGCTCAACGATCTGGTGGGGCAGTCTTCAGTCTTCGCCGGTCAGCAGTTCGATCCGCAGGCATCCTCTTCGGATAGCGTGCTGAAGGAATTCAGCGTCGATCTTACGAAGAAGGCGGCCGATGGGAAGCTCGATCCGGTTATCGGGCGTGCGGGCGAGATCGAGCGCATGATGCAGATACTGTGCCGTCGCCAGAAGAACAACCCGCTGCTCTTGGGCGAGCCAGGTGTGGGCAAAACAGCGGTGGTCGAGGGGCTTGCACAGCTCATCGTGGCTGATCAGGTGCCCGATATCTTGCGTAATAGGCGCTTGGTCACACTGGATGTTTCGGCGCTCGTTGCTGGTTCGAAGTATCGCGGCGAATTCGAGGAGCGCTTGAAGAAGTGCATCAAGGAAGTTGAGCAGGCAGACGATATCATCCTGTTCATCGATGAGCTTCACACTATCATTGGCGCAGGCGCTGCTGAAGGCTCGATGGACGCTGCGGCTATCTTGAAGCCGCCTCTGTCGCGTGGCGAGATCCAGATCATCGGCGCAACCACGCTCGATGAATACCGCAAGCATCTGGAAAAGGATTCGGCGCTCGAGCGCAGGTTCCAAACGCTCGTTGTCAAAGAGCCCAATGAAGAGCAAGCCGTTCGCATCATGGAGGGCTTGCGCGATAAGTATGAAGAGCATCATCATGTGCACTTCTCTGATGAAGCGCTCCAGGCGGCAGTATCGCTTTCCGATCGCTACATCCAAGATCGTTTCTTGCCTGATAAGGCCATCGACGTGATCGACGAAGCGGGTGCGCGTATGCGCATTCGCAATATGGTGCTGCCCGATGAGATCCAGGAGCTTGATGACAAGCTTCGTGCATTGCGTGCGGAAAAGGATGCCGCTATCGCAGATCAGGATTTCGAGCGTGCCGCCGAAGTGCGCGATCGCGAGGCAAAGGTGCGCGAAGAGCGCAAAAAGGCCCAGGTAGATTGGGAAGAGAAGACGGAGAAGATCGTCAACGAGATCGGTGTGGAAGACATTGCCGATGTGGTTTCGATGACCACGGGCGTGCCCGTTTCTAACCTCACCGAAGCCGAGACCGAAAAGCTTCTGCGTATGGAGTCCGTGCTGCATGAGCGCGTGATCGGTCAGGAAGAGGCAGTAACGGCGCTTTCGAAGGCCATTCGTCGCAGCCGTTCTGGGCTCAAGGATCCGAAGCGTCCGGCAGGTTCGTTCATCTTCCTCGGTCCTTCAGGCGTGGGCAAGACCGAACTCTCGAAGACGCTTGCAGAGTTCCTGTTCAATTCGCAGGATGCGCTCATTTCCTTCGATATGTCGGAATACATGGAGAAGCATACGGTGTCGCGCCTGATCGGTTCACCTCCGGGATATGTGGGCTACGACGAGGGCGGTCAGCTTACCACTGCGGTGCGTCAGCGCCCCTACTCGGTCGTGCTTTTCGACGAGATCGAAAAAGCGCATCCCGATGTCTTCAACATCTTGCTCCAGATCCTGGAGGAAGGTCGCTTGACCGATGCGCAAGGACGCATGGTCGACTTCCGCAATACGGTCATCATCATGACCTCGAATGTGGGCGCACGTGAGATCACCACCACGGCACCGCTCGGATTCTCTTCTAGCGGAGCAACCGGCCTTAACGATGATGAGATCAAGACCCGCGTCATGAGCGAGGTCAAGCGCTTGTTCCGTCCTGAGTTCTTGAACCGTATCGATGAGATCATCGTGTTCAAGTCGCTCACGGAAGACGAGATCGTCGAGATCGTGAACCTCATGGTGGCTGATCTTCGCGATCGCCTGATCGAGCAGAACATGACCATCAATATGTCCGATGCGGCGAACCGTCTCATTGCCAAGGAAGGGACCGATCTTTCCTTTGGTGCCCGTCCGTTGCGCCGCGCGATCCAGCGCCTGCTCGAGGATCCGATCTCCGAGCAGATCCTGGAAGGCAAATGGACGAGCGGTTCGGTCATCGATGTCGACGTGGAAGACGAGAAGCTCGTGTTCAAGCAGGGCACGGGTTCGATCCCTGCACCGCGCAAGCGTGATACCATCGCGCAGGAAGCGGAGCTCATCTTGAGCAACTACGATCTTGGGCGCGCAGGGTTAACCTACAGCGGCTCAGGCCGCGGAGGCTCATCAGGAGATTCCGCTGCCGACTAACCCAGTCGTTCAAGAACGCTGACAAGAGGCTTGTCCTTGCGGGCAAGCCTCTTTCTTTTCTCTATAGGACCGTTCGTTTACTTCAATGAAAAGCGTTTATGCAGTAAAATCAGTTTTGTTGAATTATTGCTGCCCAAGGCAGCTTTCTTGATAAGAGGTTCTCTATGCCAGAGCAAACGATCGATCCCATCTTCGCCCCTTCGGCTCTCAACGACATCTTGAGCAAGATGCGCGACGATGACACCTTCGGCTCCTTACGTGAGCAGATGCAGTTGCAGGGCAAAGTGAATGAAGGCGCGCAGACCGCGGTCATCATCTTGGCGGGCGGCAGTGGCGAACGATTCGGTCACGAAGGCGGCAAGCAGCTCGTTGAGATCGCAGGCAAACCCATTCTCACGCGCTCAGCCGAAGTGTTCGACAGTGTGGGCGATGTAGGACTCATCGTGGTCGTTTGCCCCGAAGAGCGTACGAGCGAATACCTCTTGAAAGCGATCGATCCCTTTCCGTTCGCTACCCCTATCGTCATGGCCCCTGCAGGCGCCACGCGTCAGGAGTCGGCATTTGCCGGTTTAGAACTCGTGCCAGATGAATTCGAGTACGTCATGCTCCACGATGGCGCGCGTCCACTCATTTCGCGCGAATTGGTCGACCATACGATCAGCGTGCTCAAAGGCAATATCGATTGCGATGGCGCAGTGGTCGGTCATCCTTCCATCGACACGCTCAAGATCGTCGAGAACGGCATCATCCAAGGAACGCCCGATCGTTCGGTGTTTTGGAATGCGCAAACCCCGCAAATCTTCCGTGCAGGAATCTATCGTCGCGCACATGCGGCGGCGCTTTCCGATGGCTTCGTGGGAACGGATGATTCATCGCTCATTGAACGCTTGGGCGGTCGTGTGATGGTGGTCGAAGGCAAGCGCGACAACATCAAGCTCACGGTGCCCGAAGACTACCTCATCATCTCAGCGGCGGTGCGCCAGGCGCTGCGCGAAGGTGTCGAATAGGTGTTGCTGATGAATATGAACGCTCCCGACATGGCGAACATTCCCAATTCCAGCCCTGAAGTGGCTGCACTGCGTAAGCTGCGCGTAGGGCTCGGCATGGATGTTCACGCCTTTGCCCCCAACCGTAAGCTCATTCTGGGTGGAGTGGACGTTCCTCATCACCAAGGCCTTGATGGTCATTCGGATGCCGATGTGCTGCTTCATGCAATCTCTGATGCGCTTTTAAGTGCTGCGCGCCTGGGAGATATCGGTAAGCATTTCCCCGACACCGATCCAGCCTATAAAGATGCCGATTCGCTCAAGCTGCTCGAGTCAGTTGCTAATCTGCTTCGTGAAGAAGGCTTCGAGATCCTCGATATCGATTGCGTTATTGCCGCTCAAGCGCCGAAACTTTCTCCGTATCGCGAGGCGATGCGCGAGAACATTGCGCGCGCATGCGGCATCGCAACGGAGAACATCGGCGTGAAAGCCACCACCACTGAACGTCTCGGCTTTGAAGGCCGTGAAGAAGGTATTTCGGCTGAGGCTGTCGCTCTTGTCTGTCGATGTTGTTAGGGCTGCTACGAAGCGAGATGGGCGCATTGCGCAGGCTCGCCTCATAGCGTCGCGCCCTCGAACTAACTTTTGCAAAGACAATGATCGCAAAAGTGGATTTCTCGGAGCGCTTTGGCTCGATGTCGGCTCGTCCTACACAACCTGCCCATCTCGCTTACGAGTAACGCTCTCAACATCATCCGCACCATGCAAGCTAAACATGGTACTATTTCGCAAGACAAGAAGGATTGAATCCCATGAATATATTCTCAACAATGGCAGAAGACATTCGCACCGTTCAGGCAACCGACCCAGCGGCGCCTTCGAAGTTCCTCATATGGCTCACCTATCCCGGCCTTCAAGCGCGCTGGGCGCACGTAATCAACCACTGGCTCTGGAAGAAGGGTCTGCGCGGATTGGCGCGCTATCTTTCGCAGTGTGCACGTTTTTGGACGGGTGTTGAGATCCATCCGGGCGCACAAATCGGCCGCCGTTTCTTCATCGACCATGCGATGGGCGTGATCATCGGCGAGACCACCATCATCGGCGATGATTGCGTGCTCTACCAGAATGTTACGCTCGGCGGCACCGGTAAGGAAACCGGTAAGCGCCATCCGACCCTTGGCAACAATGTGATGGTGGGTGTGGGCGCTGCGGTGCTCGGCTCGATCACCATCGGTGACAACTCGAAGATCGGCGGTGGCTCGGTAGTGGTGAAGGATGTGCCGCCGAATTGCACCGTGGTAGGCGTTCCCGGCCATATCGTTGTGCGCGATGGCGTTTCAACGTCAAAGAGCGCGGCGAAGGACAAGGAGATCGACCTGCAGAAAGCAGCAGCGGCGAAGATTCCATCTTCTCCTGCTGAAGAGCCAAGCGTGAGCTCGCCTGATGCTCAGCGCGAAGGAACGCTGCCTCCCATTCGCGCCGATCATAAGGATTACTTCCTCAATAACGGGGATTGTCAGGGCGAACGTCTCGAAGATCTGCCTGATCCTGTGGAACGCGCGATCCGCAACCTCTACAAGCGCGTCGATGAGCTCGAAGCCTTCGCGGTGAAACAGCAAGCGCTCGACAAGCAGGCGGAGCGTGCAGCGCAGCAAGAAGCCGATCAGATCGATCAAGACCAGTAACGCTTCTCCGTTCTCATCGTTGAAGGAGACGATGAGCTCTGTTGAAGCAGATCATCATGACCAGTACCACCGATACCATCAAGATAGGAATACTATGATCAAGATCTACGACACCAAAACGCGCACCAAGCGCGAGTTCGTTCCCGTGAACGAGGGCAAAGTGGGCATGTACGTGTGCGGCCCGACCGTGTACAACTACATCCATATCGGCAACGCGCGCACGTTCATCTCGTTCGACACGATCCGTCGCTATCTCACGTGGCGCGGGTTCGAAGTCACTTTCGTGCAGAACGTGACCGACGTGGACGACAAGATCATCAACAAGGCGCTCGAGGAAGGCCGAACGGCTGCCGAGGTCGCTGAAGAATATACCGATGCCTTCATCGCCGACATGCATGCTGCCGGCGTGCAGGACCCCGATATTCGTCCGAAAGCTACCGAAGAGATCGACACGATGATCAAGCTCGTGCAACGCCTGATCGACAAAGGCCATGCGTATGAGGTTGATGGCGATGTGTATTTTGCCGTGCGTTCCTACTCGGCGTATGGTGAACTTTCGAATCGCAATGTGGACGAGATGGAATCGGGTCACCGTGAACTGCGCGCCGATGGTCAGGGCTTGGAAGACCGTAAGCGCGACCCGCTCGATTTCGCGCTCTGGAAGAGGGCAAAGCCAGGGGAGCCGAGCTGGCCTTCTCCGTGGGGCGAAGGCCGCCCTGGTTGGCACATCGAATGCTCAGCCATGTCCGAGAAGTATCTCCATCTGCCCTTCGACATCCATGGTGGCGGTGCGGATCTGTGCTTCCCGCACCATGAGAACGAGCGCGCGCAATCTGAAGCGGCCTTCGACACAACGTTCGCGAACTACTGGATGCATGGAGGCATGCTCCAGATCAATTCCGAGAAGATGAGCAAATCGCTCGGCAACTTTTTGCTGTTACGCGATATCTTGGAAACCACCGATCCGGCGGTGCTTCGTATGCTCATGCTGCAGACGCACTACCGCAGCCCGCTTGATTTCTCGGATGCACGCCTGCAGGAATCCGCAGCGGCGCTCGAGCGCCTGGAGAATTTCGTCACGAATGCGCTTTGGCTCGCGCGTTCAGCACAGCAGCCACAGGCGAAAACGGAAGGCGGCAAGGTCCCCGATGCGTCCGATGCCCACGCGGGCTCGCTTGCAACTTCGATCGCGGTCGCAACGCTCATTGCGAACATGAAAGATTCGTTCACTGAAGCGATGGACGACGATTTCAACACTGCTGCTGCACTCGGCGCCATCTTCAGCTTCGTGAGCGACGCGAATACGCTCTTGAATGATGTCCAGCAAAGCGCTTCTGTTACGGAAGCGGATATCCAGACGTTCGAGAATGCTGCACAGGCAGTGGTTGAGCTCATGGATGTGCTCGGCATCTCGATCGAGATGAACGATGCAGCCGAAGTTGGCGCAACTGTGCTCGATGATGAGGAGAGCGCCGCTGAAGTAATGGTGCTCGCGATGGAGTTCGCCGGCTTCGCACCAGGCGATGGGGCGGATCCCTCAACGGTGAAAGCAGCAATGGCAGCATTGCTGGATGCCCGTGCTAACGCGCGCGCTAATAAGAACTACGCGGTGGCCGATGCGATTCGTGACGGACTCGCCGAGCTTGGTTTCCGCATCGAAGACACGCCGCAAGGCGCTCGCATCGTAAAAGCTTAGGCGCAGGCCAGCGTTAGGGGTCGGGTGATTTGGCACATCTAGGGTGTGCCAAATCACCCGACTCCTAACACACACTCACAAGCCAGAGAAACAAAAAGCCGCTCACCCAGCATGAGGTGAGCGGCTTTCTTTTACGGCAAGGCAGCGTTATTTAGCGACAGGTGCACGGGATGTCGTGCTTCACGCGATCGTGCTCTTCGGCGCGCTTCGCGTCGTTGAAACGATCGAGGGTGCCAACTAGATAGCCAGTGATGCGACGAATGCGCTCGAACGGCTGAGCATGGTACCCATAGTGAATTGCGACATCTTCCGCTTCAACGGCAAGATCGATCCAGGCAAGATCCTTGCTCGGCTCAAGTTCGCGACCTCGAGCGATGTACTGTTCGATCTCTTCGTTGGTGACGCGGAAGTCGTCAGGCGAAGAATAAGAGATAGAAACCGAAACATTTTGCATATGCTTATGTTCGGATGAAGCGGCAGGCTGGTGCGAGTGCTTCTGTGTTTCTTCTGCGGCTCCGTGGCTTTGATTTGCTTTAGCATCCCATGTTGTGTTTTGTGCTGCGAATGCAGGTGCTTCAAGCGTGGTCATAATACCCCCTCCGTTATTCATAACCTTATTCGGTACTGCTGGTGCTCCTGTAATTGTTACTAAGTTAGTATCAATTACCTTACCTCTCTCATGCTACTCCATGCGCAATTTGGTGTAAACCGAAAAAACCAATATTTTGTGGCGAAATCCAATTTGTAACCTGGGAAAACACAACATCTTGTATATAGCCGAACTGGGGTTATGGAGATTCGAAAACGATTTCCTTCCACCTCGAAACGCGAACCGTTCATGATTTCGATGCGAAACCGTCCATTTTGCCCTAGCAAGTCGGGGCTGAAGATGGCACAATGAAAGTCCTTGAACGCCTCGATTTCTGCATTGCTCTCCACGCGATCTTGCGGTGAAGAACAAGCTTTCGCACGCACGATAGAAGGATGTTGCTCATGGCTTTTGTCCACCTTCATAACCATACGGAATACTCGCTGCTCGATGGTGCCACCAAAGTCTACGACATGGTGAAGCGCGCGGCTGACCTGGGTATGCCGGCGGTGGCCATCACCGACCATGGTGTTATGTCGGGCGTGCCAGAGTTGGCAGACGCATGCGACAAGGTGAAGGCAGAAACGGGCACGTGGGTGAAGCCCATCTTCGGCTGCGAGATCTACTTCACCACCGATTCCTCGCTCAAAAAAGAAGGCAAGCAGAAGCTTCACCATATGATCCTGTTGGCGAAGAACAACACGGGCTATCACAACATCGTGAAGCTCGTGAGCGAATCGCACGTGGACAATTTCTACTATCGCCCGCGCACGACCTTCGAGATGCTCGAGAAGTATTCCGAAGGTGTGATCGCTACGAGCGCTTGTATCGCGGGTATCATCCCGCGCTGCGTGGATGCGGGCAAGATCGATGAGGCCATCGAATGGGCGAAGAAGCTCTCCGCGCTCTATGAACCGGGCGATTTCTACATCGAGCTGCAAGACCAGGGCATCACCTCCGATGCGGGCAAGACGCAGCGCGAGCTCAACCAGCAGCTCACGGAAATAGCGAACCACCTGGGGCTCAAGACCATCGCCACGAACGATTTCCATTACCTCGTGCAAGAGGATGCGCAAGCGCAGGACGTAATGCTGTGCATTGGCACTAACCAGACCATCAATCAGGAAAAGCGCTTCAAGTTCCCCAACGATCAGTTCTACATGAAGACCGAAGAGGAAATGCGTGCAGCGCTGAAGGACTTCCCCGAGGCCTGCGATAACACCATCGAAGTTGCTGAAAAGTGCAACGTCGAGCTCGAGCGCGATCCTATTCTGCCGAAGTTCCCGCTGCCTGAAGGGGAAACCGAGGAATCGTGGTTCCGCAAGCGCGTGCAGGAAGGGCTGGTCAAGCGCTATGGCGACCCAGTGCCTGAGCATGTGCAGAAGCAGGCCGACTACGAGATGCAGGTCATCATCGATCAGGGATTCCCAGCGTACTTCCTGATCGTGCAGGAATACATCGAATGGGCGCGCAGTCAGGGCATCGGTGTTGGTCCAGGTCGTGGCTCGGCGGCAGGTGCGATCGTGGCATACGCCATGGGTATCACCGACCTCGATCCGCTGCCTAACGGTCTCATGTTCGAGCGTTTCCTTTCTCCCGAGCGTGTGGAGATGCCCGATATCGACGTCGACTTCGAGCAGGGCAGGCGCGAAGAAGTTATCAATCACATCAAAGATGTGTATGGCGAAGACCACGTTTCGCAGGTGATCACCTTTGGCACGCTCCAGGCGAAGAACGCCGTGCGTGATGCTGCGCGCGTGCTCGACTATCCCTACAGCACGGGCGATCGCATCTGCAAGATGATCGGCAACGAACTCGGGATCACGATCGACCAAGCGCTCGAAACCAATCCCGATCTGGCCAAGGCCTACGAAGACGAACCCGATGTGCACGCGGTGATCGATGCGGCGAAATCCATCGAAGGTCACGTTCGCGGTGAAGGCGTGCATGCCTGTGCGACCATCATCTGCCGCGATCCTATGGCCGATCACGTGCCCATGAAGCGCGATACCAAAGGCGGCGGCATCATCACCCAATACGATGGGCACTACACTCCCGACTTGGGACTTTTGAAGATGGACTTCCTCGGTCTTCGTACACTCGACGTGCTCTCGATCGCTTGCCGCAATATCGAAGAGCGCTACGGTACGAAGATCGTTCCTGAAGAGATCCCCACCGACGATGAAAAAGCTTTCGAGCTCATGCAATCGGGCAATATGGATGGCCTTTTCCAGGTGGAAGGTGCGCTCTATGTAAGTCTGTTCAAGCGCCTCCCTCCGAAGCAGTTCTCGGACGTTGTGGCATCCATCGCGCTCAATCGCCCCGGCCCGCTCGAATCGGGCATGGTCGAAGACTACATCAAAGCGGCAAAGAACCCCGAAGCGGTCCATTATTACGATGATCGTCTGCGCGGCATCTTGGAAGAGACGCATGGCACCATGGTCTACCAGGAGCAGATCATGCAGATCTCCATGGTCATGAGCGGTTTTTCGGCAGGTAAATCCGACAAGTTGCGCAAGGCGATGGGCAAGAAGAAGATCGACGTGATGCGTGGCCTCCAGGCCGACTGGGACTCAGGTGCGGTGGAAAACGGTTATTCGCTCGAAGTGGCCCAGCAGATCTGGCAAGATGCCGAGAAGTTCGCGAAGTATGCATTCAACAAGTCGCATTCCGCGGCATACGCCATCTTGGTCATGCGCACGGCTTACCTGAAGGCGCACTACCCGAACGAATTCATGGCGGCGGTGCTCACCAGCTACATGGGCAGCAACGACAAGCTCATCCGCTACATCGCCAGCGCGAACCACAATGGCACCCCCGTACTCCCGCCCGATATCAACTCTTCGAGCTTGGAATTCACGCCGGTTGATGGCGGTATCCGCTTCGGCCTTGCTGGCGTGCGTGGTGTAGGCGAGAAGGTGGTGCAGGCCATCATTGCAGAGCGCGAGGCCAACGGTCCGTTCACGTCGCTTCATGAGTTCGTGAACCGCGTGGATTCATCGTGCTATAACCGCAAGACGCTTGAAGCGCTCATCAAGTCCGGGGCGTTCGATTCCACTGGCTACACGCGCAAACAGCTCATGTATTTCGTGGATGAAACATCGCTGCTCGATGATGCAGCTAAACGGCAGAAGGATAAATCTGCTGGTCAAGTGAGCATGTTCGACATGTTTGCGGACGATCCGGATGCCGGCTTCGTCGAGGATATCCCCGAGCCCGATGGGGTGGAATGGGATAAGCGCACGAAGCTTGCGTTTGAAAAAGAGATCCTGAAGATGTATGTCTCCGACCATCCGTTAAGCCCGTACGAGAACTATCTTTCGCGCACGAACAAATACACGATGACGGAACTGAACGAGCGTGATACGAGCATCAAGAACATCAAGTGCGCTGGTATGGTGTCCGATGTGAACGTGAAACGTACGAAGCGCAATACCCTCATGGCTACCTTCAACCTGGAAGACCTGGCGGGCAGTATCGAGTGCATCTGCTTCGACTACGAGAAGGTCTCCGATGTGCTCGAAGAAGATGCAGTGGTAACCGTGCGTGGCAAGTTCGAGGTGAGTGACCGCGCGAACCAGCTTATTGGCTACGAGATCGAAAAGCTTGAACTTACTGAAGAACAGCAAAACGTGAAGCCAGTATGCATGGAGCTGCAGGTGCAATCCAACGAGCTGAATGCGCTTTCTTCTTCGCGTCTGCTCGATATCTTGAAGACCCATCCCGGCAACGATCCGATCGTGCTCTTCGTGGCGCAGACTGACGGCAGCCGCATGCGTGCAGAGTTGCCGCTCACTATCAATGCGCGCGATCATATGCTCAAGGCAGACTTGCACGATCTGTTCGGACGCGAAATCTGGAAAGCATCGTAGAGGCACAGCATGACAGGCAGGCATAACCACAGAACGGGGCGGCGTCCATGAGGATTGCAGCGTGGTTTTCATACAACGGAGAACCCTTTTCGGGCTTTGCTCGGCAAAATGGGCAGCTTACGGTGCAGGGGAATATTGAAGATGCCCTTGAGCTGCTGTTTCGTCGGCGCATCGATACCACGTGCGCTGGCAGGACCGATGCTGGCGTGCATGCGCTTTGCCAGGTGATCAGCTTCGATCTGCTCCCTGATGAGTGGTTTCGCCGCAAGCCCGATTCGCTTTTGAAATCGCTCAACGCACTTACGCATGAGGAGATCTCGTTTCGCTCGGTGCGCCCTATGCCGGAGGATTTCTCGGCACGGTTCTCGGCCGTTATGCGTGAATACCGCTACTACATCTGCACCGATGTGGCCGCGCCTTTGCTCATGGAGAAGTTCTGTTGGCATCTGGGCAAGCCGCTCGATGTCGAAGCGATGAAGCAGGCTTCTACGCATTTGCTGGGCGAGCACGATTTCAAGAGCTTCTGTATGGCGGTTTCGGCGAAGGATAAGCCCACGCATCGCTATGTTGCCGATATCTCGTTCAGGCAAGAGCAGATCTGGAATTCGAACTTCATCGTTATTACGGTCATCGGGAACGCATTCCTGCATTCTATGGTGCGCACGATGGTGGGTACGCTCGTGCTGGTTGGTCGTGGGAAACGCACGCCCGATTGGGTGGGCGAGGTGCTCGCAGCGCGCAACCGGCAGGCTGCGGGGCAGAACGCGCCCGCTGAAGGGCTTGTGCTCTGGCACGTGACCTACGACGAGCAGCACTTCTACTACGATCCGCGCCCAAGTGGACTGCGCGGTGAACTTGCTTCTGATCAGCACCTTTCCGATGCGATCGAGGATATTCCATCGGTGCCAGCACCTGAAGAGCCTGCTCCTAAGGTGGTCGAAGAAGCCCCCGAGGCGGTCGAAAACGCCCCTAAGATCAGCACGGAGAAGGGTAAGAAGTCCTCGAAGAAGGCCAAGAAGCGCACTGGTGCAGCAGAATCATCACCTGCTGCGCGCTGGGCGCGGTGGCGTCAGGAAAAAGAGCAAGATCGTGAGATCGTGATTCCTCGCGGCCCGAATCTTGATGAATCCACAACGGGTGAAATCCCCTTCGTTGCTGCACCCATCGAAGACGAAACGCAGGCGGCGCTCTTTGATTCAACGGTTGCTCCAGCGAATTCAGCAGCATCATCTTCAACGAATGGCTCTGTTTTGACAGATGGTCCTGATGCTGAAGTTCGTGTTGCCTCGGGTGCCGCTCCTGCTGTTGAGGTCCCCTCCATAGCAGAACGCAAGACGATCACAGTTCCCGAAGTGAAAGCGCAACCAACCTCTGAGCCACTTCACTCATCATCGCCTGCAGCAGCTGAATCTGCCCAGGGTTCGTCGTTTGTTGCGGCGAACGAACCACAATCTGCTCAACGTGCTCCTTTCGATTTTTCGCAGGTATACGCAGGTGCACATGCCCCTCGACATGCGGCCTCAACGAAAGTTGCTTCAGAGTCTTCTCAGGAGCAGGGAACGGAACCGCTGCCAGCAACAGTGCTTTCATCGGCTGCCGCGCGCGCTCGTCGCCGTGCACGTAATCTGCGTTAAAGACTCCGGCAGCGTTCTGCAAACCGCTCTTATACCCCCATATGCCCCACACCCCATTTCTGTGCAGATTTTGTGAGTCTTTTGCTATTCTTCGTAGCAATATAAAGCAACGAATCTTGCAATTATGCGAGCCGGTCTAGTGCGAATCGAACTGGATCAGCGAGCGAACGAACTGAAACCTGAATGGGGGACTTATGGCTCAACTTGAACACGCTGCTCGCGATACTTGGTCAAGCAAATGGGCATTCATCTTGGCTGCAGCCGCTTCTGCGGTGGGCTTGGGCAATCTGTGGCGCTTCCCGTATCTGGCAGCGAAGTATGGTGGCGGCATGTTTCTGCTTACCTACTTGGTGCTCGTATTCACCTTTGGCCTGTCGCTTCTACTTGTTGAGATCGCGCTTGGTCGTAAGACCCGCCAGTCCACCATCGGCGCGTTCAAGCTATTCGGTAAGAAGTATGCCTTCATTGGTATCCTAGCTTCGCTCGTTCCCTTCATCATTACGCCGTATTATTGCGTGATCGGTGGCTGGGTAGCGAAGTACGTCGGCGCTTATTTCTTCGATCCCGCAACCATGATCGGCGATGGCGGTACGTACTTCTCTAGCTTCATCACCAGCAGTTTTGAGTCTTATATCTGGCTCTTCATCTTCATGGCTATCGTATTCTTCGTTGTGTCGCGCGGCATCAAGGGCGGCATCGAGAAGGCTAACCTGGTCATGATGCCGGCACTTATCATCATGACCGTCATCTTGGTCGTCTATACGCTCTGCCAGCCAGGCGCGCTCGATGGCGCTGCCTATTATCTGGTGCCTGATTTCTCTGCGTTCTCGATAGAGCTCGTGGTTGCGGCACTGGGGCAGATGTTCTTCTCGCTGTCCATTGCGATGGGCATCATGGTCACCTATGGTTCCTACATGAAGCAGCGCGATTCGCTCACTTCGAGCGCGATCCGTGTTGCGGGCTTCGATATTGGCGTTTCGTTCTTGGCAGGCCTCATGATCGTGCCGGCGGCGTTCGTTGCGCTGGGTTCTCCTGAGGCGGTTACCGAAAATTCCGGCCCGGGCCTCATGTTCATCGTGTTGCCGCAGATGTTCGCATCGTTCGGTGATTTTGCGCCCGTAATCGGTGTGCTGTTCTTCCTGCTCGTTATCTTCGCAGCGCTCACCTCGGCTATCTCGCTCATGGAGACCTGCGTTTCGATCATGCATGACGGTGCGAAATGCTCGCGCAAGAAGGCAACCGTGCTCACGTTCGTGATCATCGGCGTTGCGGCTGTGTTCGTGAATCTGGGCTACAACGGTCTTTCGTTTATCGAGCCGTTGGGTGCGGGCACTTCGTTGCTCGATTTCTTCGATTTCATTTCGAACACCATCATGATGCCGATCGTAGCGTTCCTGACCTGTATCTTCGTTGGTTGGTGCATCAAGCCGAAGATCATCGAGGAAGAGATCATGGCTTCATCGAAGTTCCGTTGGCGTGCAGCGTGGCGCATCATGATCAAATACATCGCGCCCATCCTGATCGCGATCGTGTTCATCTCGTTCCTCGCCCAATTCCTTGGCTTCATGACCATCTAGCCAACCTGCATATAATGCAAACGGGAGCGACCAGGGGAGTAACACCCTGGTCGCTCTTTATTTGTCGGCTCGCTTTTATCCTTTAGGATCGCAAAATAACCTGAAATAAGAACTTTCCTTATTTCAGGTTATTTATTATCATGAAATAAATAGAATCGCTATTTCAGGTTAACCTAAATTAGAAACTCATCATCATGTAAAAGCAGTCGATCCGCACGGGGGGGGAATATGGGAACTCTGCATAAACAAAAATGGTTCAGCAATGGAGTGGGCCAAAGCAGAAAACAACGCCGTAGCGGTGCCTATTATTACTATCTTCCGACCCCTCTTTCTGCAATTCGCATAAACCTTAGTATGGATGTATCGGCTGATGTAAGCCGAGCAGAGCGATCCATAATTCAGCTTAATGACACGGCAAAAGCACTTCATAACTCGGAGGGCCTTGCTCGGTTGCTTTTGCGCGCTGAAGCCGTTTCATCATCATTCATCGAAGGTTTGACCATTGGCGCGCGACGTCTTCTTCGAGCAGAGGTGAACATTGCAGATCGAAATACGGTCAAGTTCGACGAATCTGCTGCAGAGATAATCGGTAACGTGCACGCTATGGAGCATGCGATCGATGCTGCAGTGAAAGAAAAAGAGATCACCGTACAGACGCTGCTTGCTATACACCAGGAGCTCTGCAAAAATACGCGGATCGAATCGTTCGGTGGAGTTTTGCGTGAGACTCAGAATTGGGTGGGCGGCAATTCGTATAACCCCTTAGATGCTGAATATATTCCACCTGCTCCAGAACTTGTTCTTCCTCTCCTCGAAGATCTGGCAGTTTTTTGCAATAGCGATCTTGTTTCGCCTGTTGTCCAAGCTGCACTTGCGCATGCGCAATTTGAGAGCATCCATCCTTTCATGGATGGGAATGGGCGCACTGGGCGAGCGCTCGTTCACTTGATCTTGCGACGGCGAGGAATTGCCTTGAATCTTGTACCTCCCATTTCTCTCATCATGGCAACACATTCAGAAAGCTATGTGCAAGAATTGAGTGCGTTTAGGTTTGATGAGGAAAGCCAAAACATTGAGCAGATTCAAGAAGGCATAAATGATTGGATCTCTTTCTTTGCAGGTGCGTGCACCATCGCATGTGAAGAAGCATTGGAGTTCGAGCGAAGCGCTGCGAAGCTGCAGAAAACATGGCGAAAAAAGCTTGGAGCTGTCCGGAAGAATTCGGCACTTGATCTTCTGCTTGATGAGCTAGTGGGCATGCCTGTGTTCACGATCAAGTCGGCAGGTGAAACGATCGGGCGATCGGTGAATGCGGTTACTCCTGCTATCGAGCGTTGCGTCGATGCGGGCATTGTTAAAGCTATTGATGGCAAGAAAAGAAATAAAGTATATGAAGTCCCTGATGTAATCTCGGAATTCAATCTGCTCGAACGCAAGCTTGCGAGCCCATTGGGTAATACCGAACAGGCAAAACCAGTAAGGCCAGTTCCCGTCAGGATGAGATAGCTGTAAGCAGTCTATCGATGCGCTCATCGCAGCGATTTTGGCCGCACTCATCTCGTTCCTCGCCCAATTCCTCGGCTTCATGACCATCTAGTTGAGCAAAAGGAGCTTCATGGCTTGCTCAACATAGTGATGGTGATCGTTCGAAAGACGAGCTTTGTGATCGGCCTTGCGACAAATGCTTTGTTGATTTGTGCAAACCTCAAACCTCAAACGGCGACCTTCGGGTCGCCGTTTTTTTGGAAAGCAAGCATTTTGCCAATTATCAACCCTGACAATATGTCCGTTTATCTCGACATCAGTCAAGTTCGTTTTGTTGAAAAGCATTACCTGCTACTATATATTCGTTGTGGTCTGCTATCGTTTCTGGCTCAGAATGATGCATGTTTTAATGAGGTAGGCATTGTAAAAATGACGAATGAGGAAAACATCTTATTTCAGCGTGATTTAAAGGCCAGAAGATGCGTGCAGTATGATAGGGAAACAGCATGACACTCTCTGATTTTTTCAAGCTTATTCGTCATTACATAAAAATGGTTATTATAGTGCCTGTTGTTTGCGCATTTGTTGCTACAGCTGTTGTTGCAGCGATTCCGCCAACCTATATTGCTAAAGCGACACTTTTGACGAATGGAGACATAGCTTTAGCAGGTGGTTATGCCCAAAACGAAGCATCGACCTTTTCTAAAAACGGCATAGAGGTTTCGTCAACTACCGATACGGCTTACAGAACGATTACGATCAGGGCTGAAGGAAGCGACTATGGAGGATGTATTGCTGCGGCGAACGCGACAGTCCTTGCTGCAGCAGAAGACTGTAGAAAAGCAAACGTACAGGCTTCAATTAGCACTAATGAGGCGATAAGCGCAGATAACGCCTCACCAAGTATATGGAGAACGACATTAATGGCGCTATTCGCGGGCCTTTTTGTCGCGATTTGCCTCGTTGTATTGATCGACATACTGAAGACTCCCATCAAGTCAAAAAGTGATATTGAAGCAGCTGCAGATCTTCCTGTGATAGGCACGATTCCAAATCGTGATCGTGGAGAGCGTTTGCTCGCAAATATCCGATTTATATGCGATGAGCCGCCATCTACCATCGCAGTGGTGCCAGTAGGTCTTACGGGAAGTACGCTCACGTGCGCAGAATTAACAAGCGCATTGGAGCACTCTAAAGTTTCGGTAAGTCGAGTGCAGGGGAATGCTCACGCCGAAGGTTTTAATCATGTTAGCTTGCCAGGTATTGTTACGATCATCGAATGTGCGCCACTTAGCGAAGGGGTGGGTGCGGTTTATATTGCGAAAGAGGCTGACATAACTATTCTTTGTGCAACTGAATGGCGCGATTCACGTAAAGCGCTCGCAGCTATTGTTGAAGAGTTCCGTTTTGCGAAGATTAAGCTTGGTGGCGTTGTATTCCTTACTTCTCGCTATCCTGAAAAGAGCTTGTTTTAGGTGGAAAACATCGCGATGATAACTGCTGGAGGCGATCAAGAGCAGGCGGTAGTTTTGCGCCTGGGGACGAAGGAGTTCGAGACCTACTCTCGCTCTCTTGATAAGCGGTCGCTTGGATATCGCTTCGTTAAGCGTCTTTTCGACATCGTGTTCAGTGTTTTCGTCATCGCAGTTTGTATTCTCCTTTTGCCCTTGACCCTTCTTTTATTGGTGGTTATTGCAATTCAGACCAAAGCATCGCCGATTTATATTCAAAAGCGCGTTGGTAAGTATGGTCGTCCGATGAGGATCTTTAAACTGCGTTCTATGGTTGGCGACTCCGATAATGTTGAAAAGTATTTTGATGACGATCAGCTCGTTCAGTGGAGAAAAGAACGAAAAGTTGAAAACGATTCGCGCGTGGTACCTATTGGAAAGTTTATTCGGAAAACATCGATTGATGAATTTGCTAATGTCCTTAATGTGCTTGCGGGTGAGATGTCTGTTATCGGCCCTCGCCCCATTTCTTATGAGGAAATGCGTTGGTATACGCCTGAGCAGCAAGCAGAGCTCCTTTCCATTCCGGGGGGAATAACAGGTCTTTGGCAGTCTACTTCGCGAAACAACTCAACTTTCGAATCAGGGGAGCGTCAAGCAATAGAGCTTGAGTACATCGAGACTGCATCGTTTAAGACGGATTGGCGCGTTTTCAAGGGAACTTTTCGTGCGATGCTTTCAGGAACGGGGCAATAGCCCAATCGTCATATTTCAGCCCAATCAAAGCATTGATCAAGCAGGACCACTAAGGCTTCCTTTAGGCTGTTGAAAGTAGCCACTATTTAGGAAATTAGTTATCATAGGGTTTGGTTTTCTTGCGCATTGCGAGAGAATCTGAAGACACGCTGGATGGGAGCTTTGTCTCAGCTTGATGGCATTATCAAAATAGGAAAGCAATCATAGGTTCTCAAACACACATAATACTATTGTCTGGCGGTTCGGGTTCTCGTTTGTGGCCTCTTTCCAACGAAAGCAGATCAAAACAGTTTCTGAAGGTACTACGAAACTCAAGCAACATTCCAGAGTCAATGGTGCAACGCACCTTCAGGAAGATAAAAGAAGCTTTACCAGAAGCAAGCCTTCTTGTGGCTACAGGAAATAGTCAAGTTTACTCTATCGAAAGTCAAATAGAAGGCGACTATGATTTAGTGGTTGAGCCCGAGCGAAGAGATACAGCTCCTGCTATTATGCTTGCATGTGCAAAGCTCGCTTTTGACCTTGAAGCAGATCCGAACGATTCGGTCATCGTTCTTCCTATAGACACTTATGCAGATGATGGTTATTACAAGAGTCTCGCAAGACTCGCTGAAGCAGTTGATGAAAGACCAGACGGTCTTGTCCTCTTAGGAATCGAACCCACGTATCCTTCTGAAAAGTATGGCTACATCGTGCCTGTTGACACAGTGGGAGACATCTACGAGGTGTCATGTTTTGCAGAAAAACCTTCAGAGGCAAAGGCTCAATCGCTTATTGAAAAGGGAGCCCTTTGGAATGGGGGCATTTTCGGATTCAAGCTTGGCTATGGCCTTGATATTCTGCGTCGTTATACAAGCTCGAAAGATATAGAAGAGATTATCGAGAATTATAGTGAATTTCCAAAGGTTTCTTTTGACTATGAGGTGGTCGAAAAGGCCGATTCGATCGCAGTCGTTCCATGTCAGGGAGAATGGAAGGATCTAGGTACTTGGAATACTCTTTCTGAAGAGATGGCAGAAGCCTATTCAGGACGTATCGTTTTTGATGCGGACACTTGCGAGAATCTTCATGCGGTCAACGAGACAAACATCCCTTTAGTTGTATCAGGGGTCTCAAACGCAGTTGTGGTAGCTACACCTGACGGTATCCTGGTTTCTTCGAAAGAGCATTCAGCGAAGCTTAAGCCGTTGGTAGAGCAAGCTGCGTATACACGCCCCATGTATGAAAAGAGACGATGGGGTGAATATCGAGTTATCGATTCTGGTGTTTATAAAGATAACCAAAAAGCCATGACAAAAGAACTTGTCATACAGCCAGGGAAACAGTTGACCTACCAACGCCATTTTAGGCGCGCAGAGGTTTGGACCGTAGTATCTGGCGAAGGCGAGATCGTACTTAATGGTGAAGTGCAGCCTCTCACCCCAGGTAGAGTGGTTAATATTCAGGCAGAACAACTTCATTCTGCTCGAGCTTTCACGGAACTTCATGTTATAGAGGTTCAGTTGGGTGATGTTCTCGTCGAAGAAGACATCGAACGATTTGGAAATTACTGGAAATAGAGACCGATGCCAACTACTTTCAAAGATCTAAAAGTTGCGCTTGTACACGACTGGCTTGTAGGGCGCGGAGGAGGAGAGCGAGTGCTCTATGATATTCACACGCTTTTTCCTGATGCTCCTATATACACTTTAGTTTACGATCAGGATAAAGCTCCTGAATGGTGCAAAGAGTGCGATATCCGAACTACTTATATCCAAAAATGGCCGGGTGCGAAGAGTCATCACAAGCTTCTTCTTTCTTTTATGCCAAAAGCATGGGAGGCGCTTGATCTGACCGAATATGACCTCGTGATCAGCTGTTGTGCATCTTGTTGCAAAGGAGTTATTACCAGACCAGATGCGTTGCATGTTTGCTATTCGTTCTCGCCGACACGCTATGTTTGGGACCTCTATTACGACTATCTGGAGAATGCGAGCGCGCTCAAGAGATTTTTCATGAAGAGGATGATCCATAAAGTACGTCTTTGGGATTTTCAGGCTGCTCAAAGGGTCGATTATTTTGCTTCAGATTCGAATTTCGTTGGCAGTCGAATAAAGAAATATTATCGAAGAGATTTCACCACGATCTATCCAGGCACTCGAATCAATGAGTATCCGATTACCGAGACACCCGATGATTATTATCTTGTGGTTGCACGCTTTGTTAGGTACAAACGCATTGACCTTGCCATAGAGGCGTGTAATCGACTTAAGAAAAAACTTGTTGTTATCGGTTCAGGCGGTGAAGAGGAAGAAAAGCTCAAGAAGCTCGCAGGGGATACCATAGAGTTTCTTGGACGCGTAAGTGACGAAGAAATGGAACGCTATTACTCACGAGCGAAAGCTTTTTTGTTTCCAGGTATCGAAGACTATGGCATAACGCCCGTCGAAGCTATGTCAGCTGGAGTGCCAGTGCTAGCTTTTGGTAAAGGTGGTGCTCTTGAGACCGTGCAAGACGGGAAGACTGGTCTTTATTTTTACGATCAGAGCGTAGATGGTCTCGTTCGCTGTATCGAAGAGTTTGAACAAGATGGCGTGGCTTATTCTCGTCAGCAAATACACGACTATAGTCTGAATTTTTCAGAGAGGATCTTCAAAGAGAATTTCACGAACTTCCTTAAGGAAAAACTGATTGAATGGAATCAAGATTAAAAACGCTTTGAGAGGAACTATGACTAAACGAGCACTGATCACTGGTATTACGGGGCAAGACGGGAGCTATCTTGCTGAATTTTTGCTTGACAAAGGCTATGAAGTACATGGGTTGGTGAGGCGCTCAAGCGTACACGGCACAGAGCGCATAGATCATCTTTTAGAGAGTGATCGTATAACCTTACATGATGGGGATCTATCCGACTCGACTTCGATCGTTCGGGTCGTTTCGTCTGTGCAGCCCGATGAGATATACAACCTAGCAGCGCAATCTCATGTAGGCGTAAGCTTCGATGCGGCGGAATACACGGGCGATGTTGATGCGCTAGGTGTTTTGCGCATACTTGAAGCGGTTCATATGCTCGGCCTTGAAAAGACCTGTAAAATATATCAAGCTTCGACTTCTGAACTCTATGGCAAGGTCGAAGAAGTGCCACAGAATGAGGATACACCTTTTCATCCTTTCAGTCCTTATGCGGTGGCTAAACAGTATGGCTTCTGGATGGTCAAAGAATATAGGGACGCATATGGCATGTTCGCATGTAACGGCATCTTGTTTAACCATGAATCAGAGCGCCGTGGAGAGAGTTTCGTTACACGAAAGATCACTAAAGCAGCTGCTCGTATTTCGCTTGGCCTCCAAGACCACTTGGAACTCGGTAATCTTGACTCTTTAAGAGACTGGGGTTATGCGAAAGACTACGTCGAATGCATGTGGATGATATTGCAGCACGATGTTCCTGATGACTTCGTTATCGCTACGGGAGTGCAACACTCAGTTCGAGAATTTGTCGAATGGTCCTTTGCGCATGTTGGGATCGAACTCGATTGGGAAGGCGAAGGTGTTGACGAAAAGGGATATGACAGGGCAACAGGGAAAATGCTCGTGTGTGTCAATCCAGCTTTCTATCGCCCAACCGATGTGGTTGATCTATGGGGGGATCCTACGAAGGCGAAGACTGTTTTAGGATGGGATCCGCAAAAAACAACATGTGAAGAATTGTGCCGCATCATGGTCAAGCATGACCTTGAGCAAGCAAAACGAGAAGCAAAGTTCAACTCATGACAGAACACCAACAAAAGGTTTTGATATTTGGGGCGGCAGGCTTTGTGGGAGGCTACCTT
Source organism: uncultured Eggerthella sp. (assembly GCA_902464295.1). Taxonomy (GTDB): domain Bacteria; phylum Actinomycetota; class Coriobacteriia; order Coriobacteriales; family Eggerthellaceae; genus Anaerotardibacter. The sequence goes on along the minus strand of CABQIW010000008.1, from coordinate 2,853 downwards.
GCGCGAGAGTTTGCAAACAACGGCTACCTTGTATTTGGCTCAGACCTGCAGAAAGATTGCAGTGTAGAAGCTATCGAAGCGTATTATGCAGCCGATATCACAGACGAACAAGAGGTACTAAAAACTTGTATACGGGTCGATCCAGATATTATCATCGATCTTGCGGCGATCAGCTCGGTCGGACTGTCTTGGAAACAGCCCAAGGTAACGTTCGATGTAAATGTTGGCGGTGCAGTGAATGTTTTGGAGGCTGCTAGAAAGCAGACAAAGTCTCCCAAGGTTCTACTCGTGGGTTCGAGCGAGGAATATGCCGCTCTTGAACGTCCACTTAAAGAAAGCGATCCTGTTGATGCGACCAGCCCATATGGCATATCGAAGATTGCTCAAGAACGCCTTGCTGATCTTTATGGATCGCGATATGGGCTTAAAATATACCAAACGCGATCGTTTAACCATACAGGTGTAGGTCAGACCACGAACTTCGTCCTTCCAAATTGGATCAGTCAAGTTGCTGAGATCGAGAGATCAGGAAACCCTGGCGTACTCAAGGTTGGAAATCTGAATGTTTCAAGGGACTTCAGTGATGTGCGAGATGTCGTTCGGGCCTATCGGATGCTCGTTGAGAGCGATCATTATGGCGAGGTGTTCAATATCGGTTCAGGAAAAGCGCATTCTTTACGGGAGCTTCTCGAAATGATCGTTTCATTGAGTTCGCAAGAGATAACCGTAGAGGTCGACCCAGGGCTTTTGCGACCAAGCGATACTCCTTATATTTGTTGTGATGGAAGCAAGACTGCTGATGAGCTGGGATTTGTTCCAGAGATTCCTCTTAGTGAAACATTTGAAGGTATTTTTCGAGAACTAGTCTGAGTTATGTTGTTGCATGGGCCTCGATAAGAAGTCTGCGAAACCGAATAGATAAAGGAATCAGCTAAGCAAATGAAAAAGAACGAGTTAAAAGATGCACTCAAGCGCTCGGTGGTCGTTAGGTCATTATCATATTGCCCAAAGAAGATCTTGGATAAGATGAACAATCTTCGCTATAGAAGATCGGAATACGCGCAAGACATCAGGCAATTCAAAGATAAGCATCTGGGTGAGGTTTGTTTTGTTATTGGGAACGGACCAAGCCTAACCACCGAAGATCTCGAACGACTGCAAGGGTGCCCTACTTTTGCAAGTAATCTTTTGTATAAGCTATTCGATCAGACTTCTTTTCGACCAACTTATTATGTGAATGCTGACATTGGGTTTTTCCCAACATATTTTAATGAGCTTATTCAATATGAAGGCATCGATGCGTATTTTGTTGGGGACAAAGGAGCCAAGATAGTCGAGCTGCCCCCGAACGCTCATTGCTTTAATGTCCAGGGTCCTTTTACTCTTAAAAAAGGTAGTCTTAAGAATAAAGATTTCAGTCTGGATGCATCGCACCATCTCGCGCTTTCGTACACCGTTACGTATTACAGCTTGCAGCTTGCGGTATATATGGGATTCAAGACGATCTACTTAATTGGCGTTGATCATCGCTATGCAGGACACGTCGATGAAAAAGGGAAGTTGCATCAAGATAGCGAACAAGAGCGATCTTATGCGAAAGGAATCGCGGCTCCTTTAGGTGCAGGATGGAACTATGCTGATTCAACGACTTATTCATACTACGTTGCAAGGCAGGCCGCGGAAAAGCAAGGGGTGCAGATCATCAATGCGACCCGTGGTGGTGATCTTGAGGTGTTCGATCGTATCGACACTGACGCTGCGATCGAGGCTGTTTCGTCTCAAATTGCTTCAGTTAAGAACGAATAAAAGGATATTGAGCCTTAAAATATGACCAGCAAGATTTCAAATGTTGACCTATATCGCGTGTTTGCAGGAATACTCCTGGTCGTTGGTCTTATCCCATTCTTTCGTATTCCCTATTTTGTTCAAGCGATCGAAGACGGGGCTTCTTATAACGACTTTATCATCGTTATAGTTACCCTCGGCGCGTTCTTGTCGATGGCTTATGTGGTGTTGACGCAGCAACGTGTTCCTGCACCATTTGGCTGGATTATCCTATTTCAGTTTTGCGTGCTTCCTTTTTCGATTACTGATGGTTTCGATGCACAAGCGGTCTTTTCATATTACGTCCCTGCTGCTTATGCGACGGCCTATTGTTGGCTTATTTATTTGTTCATAAGAAAGGGTGATCCTCTTTGGATTTCTGCGCTGAACAAGGCGCTCTGGATCCTTACATTGGCAAATTTTGTTGCAATTATCGTTTATCCAGCAGGGATGTATCATTTTGGAGCGACGAATTTTGAGAGCTCGTACAGGAATTGGATATTCGGTTATGACAACAGACATGCAGAGTTCTATATCTATGCCGTGATGCTCTCTATGCTTTGGTGTGTGAAAAGGACGGGAAAGCAAATATCGTTTTCGGTCGTATTGCTCTATTTGATCTGTCTTATTTCGACGATTCTTGTAAAAGCAGGCACATCAATGGTCGTCTTGATCGTTCTTGGCATTTATATGGCTATTCAGGGAAGAAAAGAGAATAATAGATTTTTCACTATTAGAGGGTATTTGATACTGTACGCGATTCTTCTCATCTCGCTTATCGTGGTAGTGTGCGGATACGTAGATCCTTTTGGTTTGAGAACCTTCTTGCTTGAAGACGTATTCGGTAAGGATGCAACATTCTCGGGTCGCAGTGGAATATGGACGAGTGCGCTATCGTGGATACAATCGTCTTTTCTGTTCGGGAATGGCATAGAGTCGAGCAGCGTTTTGATGGCGAAGCTAGGGCATGGAAGTGGTGCCCATAATGAAATTCTGGGAATTTGGTACTTGGGTGGCTTGGTTCACTTT
>CABQIW010000007.1 GCA_902464295.1 uncultured Eggerthella sp. | reverse complement strand
AAGCGCTCTTCACGCTTTCGCCAAAGGGCAAAGCGGGCATCCTGCTTTCTGCCAACTCTGCAGTTTGCGGTTTTGCGTTCGCACTCACGCCGCCTATTGCTGGTCTCGTGTTAACGTATGGAGGTTTGAAGGCGCTGTTCTTAGTGCCTGCTGCCTGTGCGCTCGTTCTGGGCGTCGTCTGTTATTTCACCTTGCACAATATCTACGCGCGAGTGAAGCGGAAGATCGATATCCCGAGCCTTGTTCTCAGCTTTGTGGGGCTGGGAGCATTCATGTGTGGTCTGAATGAGGTCGCTCACGATCCGTTGCCTTCGATCGTGCTCATGCTCTTCGGCGCGGTAATGATCGCTGTGTTCGTAAGACGCCAGCTGCGTATCCCTACGCCCCTGCTCGATCTGAGGCCGTTCAAATATCAGGTCTTCTCACTCGGAGAGACCCTCATCATGATCGCCTATATGGGGTCGCTCTTCGTAAGCCTGGTAGTGCCGTTGTATCTAGAAGGCGTACAGGGCGAAACGCCTTTCATCGCTGGTTGTTTGCTCTCGATCCCGATCTGCACCTATGCGACGCTTTGCATCGTAAGCGGCAAAGTGCTCAGCAAACGGGGCATTTGGCCTTTGGTTTCGTGCGGGTTCGGCCTTGCAGTGCTGGGTTTCATTCTTGTGTATGGCGGTGTTTCTTTGGGGAACATTGTGCTCGTGCTGGTTTTCACTGCACTGGCATATGGAGGGATCGGTCTGGCTTACCCTTCGGTCAAGAGCGTGGATTTCGAAGCGGTACCGCAAGCGCTGTCCTCACATGCCTCCTCGATCCACTCAACGCTCGTTCAGATCGCAGGATCGATCGGTACGGCGCTTTTCGTGGGAATCATGTCGGGGCAAATGGAACATCTTACCGCCGCAGGAGCAACAAGGGCGGCCGCCTATGCATCTGGTTTCGAGATCACGCTTGGCATCATCATCGGCATCATTGCGGCAGGGTTCGTGCTCTCGTTCTGGTATTCGCGCATCGTCAGGAAGAAGAAGCACTAGCGCACGTGCTATTCAGAAGAGCTCGTGATTCAGTCTAGGGCTTGCGGACTGGATGACGAAAGGCCATCATCTTTCGTTGTGAGGGAGATTAGTGGATCGATCAGGACCTTCCTTATCCGCGATCGAAGAAGGGGCTCTTCGAACTGATGCTCACGGGAATGGCAAGAACCTGCTGAACACCTTCACCAAGCAAGCCAAGGTGTGCAGCGGCAGTGCCAGCGGAGAACATGATGCGCGTATCGACCCCGTAGGCTTGCGCACGCGAGACGGCAGAGCCGAGCGCGATACCCACGTCGATCACATTGATCGCGCAAGGTGCTTCGGCGGGCTTCTCGCCGCAGGTCGGGAACCCGCAATAACCGCAGTTCAAAGATTGAACCTTAGGTCTGGTCCCAACGAGCACTACGCATTGGCACGCGCGAACGCATCCTGCATCGCGAAGGAAGAACGCATGCCCGCGCTCGTTGCCGATGGTTTCCATGGCGACCGCGAGAGCTTCCTTCTCATCGCCGTTCACAACAGCGCATTCGAGCACATCGATGCCCTTTCCCTTCGGCGCAGTGCGTGCTGCAACGAGCATCTTTTGGGCAATATCGAGTGCTTGGGTTTCGCGCAGATCGCGTTCGTTGTATATCACGGGAACTCCTTGCTAAAAACGGGTAGGCTCTTGTCGTTCCATTAGGTACTTGTGACAGGATAGCATCAATGCGGGTGAGCTACATAGATGACCCAGTAGCGCTCCCAGACACCTGCAAGGAGGCAGAGCACTCCCGCGGCTGCTGCCCCAAGCGGTCCGAAGAAGCATGCAGCGATGGCGCAAACCCCTGCGATGCCATAGACAACGATCGCATTGCCCGCAAGAACCGCCTTTGAGTACATCTTGGAGGCGCGTTCGTGGATATTCATCCATACCAGTGCGTAGGTGAAGCAGCGGAACACGATCAGCGCAATGAACGGGATGATGAGCGCTTCGATGGCAGCGAATTGCCCAAAAACGAGCGAAAGCACGATCAGAAGGCCCATTCCCATCGTAAGAGCATCGCTCGCTACCCAACAGGTGAGCCAGCGCGCTTTCTTCAGGCCGGGTTGCGATGTGCAGCTGAACACCACGCCTTTATAGCAGATCACCACGCACGCTGCGATGAGCGCTAAGACCGCGAAAAGACGGAAGAGCACATCGAGCACCATAACAGCTTCGGGAGGCAGCCCAATGGTTGCGAGCAATGCGACCGTGATCCAGTAGATGGCGAGCGCGATGAACAGCATGATCGAATAGAAGATCAGACCCACCACGCCGACCGATAGGGGGGAGGTGGGATGCAAGACCCTCATGGCATGTATGAATCGGACATGATCGCCCAGGTCGGCAACGAGCAAGAGCAGATCGAAAAGGACGATGAAGAACGCGAGCGTAAGCGCGATCGGCATGACGGGGCCGAAGAGCGTAGGCGCAGTGAGCCACGTGATCATCGTCACGAACATGAAGCCCGCAGTGAGATTGTTGAAGAAAAGATCCCACACGATGATGTTCTTCCAGTCAGGAAAATGAACGGTATCGTGCTGTTGGTATGCAGAAGGCTCGCCTTCAACCCATGTTCTATCCATGATCATCTTCCTTCCTACAGCAGACAAACAACGATCGTGATGGCTGCGATCGCGAGCATTCCTATAGCTTTGGCGTAATCGCCGATCATGAAGCTTACGGGCAATTTCGGTTGCGCTGGCAAGCCATAGACAGCAGGTTCGTCCATCAACAGGTAGAACGAATTGAGCGGTTGGTAATCCTGGAAGGGATCAACGCCGTACAGGTTGGCTTTCTCGAAACCTTGCTCGTGAAGAAGGGCCAATCGTGCACGCGCACGCTCGACCATCTCTTCGCGCGGACCGAACTGGATCGCGCCGGTGGTGCACGCCGTAGCGCAGGCAGGCTCTAATCCGTCGCGCAAGCGATCGTAGCATTCAGCGCACTTCATAGAATGACCAGTCTCTTTGCTTACTTCAGGGACGCCGAAGGGGCAGGCAGCCACGCACATACGACAGCCCATGCAGATATCGGTCTGGTAATAGATGCCTCCGAATTCATTACGAATGATCGCGCCCGTGGGGCAGGCCTCATGGCAGGGTGACTCCTGGCAATGCTTGCAGTGGTCGGCCATGAAGAGCCATTGCCCTTGTTTCGGCTCATGAAGCAACCCGTCCATTGAGGTGGGGGCTGTTCGGTCCGTTTCATTGACCTCTGAGAAGCGCTCGATGAACTTGACGTGGCGCCAGTTCTCTGAAGAGAGGTCGCGCGTATTGTCGTAGCTGTTCCCCGACCATTGGATATCCGTGGTCTTGAGCATGTTCCACTGCTTGCATGCGATCTCGCATGATTTGCACCCTGAGCAGATGGAAGTGTCGGTGAAGAAGGCCATCTCCGTTTGCGCAGGAAGCGGATCGCGGCGCTTGAACAAGGAGTAGACAACATCGAGCCTGCGATTCTTGCGCGGCTCTTTCGCGTCGTAGCGCTTATCGGAAAGCTTGAGTATGTTTCGCGGGTTCGGCTTCATGGCTAGTTCCTCCCTTCCGGTTGAGCCGGCCAGGGGGTATCAGGGATCGGCTCATCGAATAAGGGGTCGTATTCGAGCGGATACGGATCGAGCTTCTGAAGGTCGTTCGGGTCCGCCTTGGTGATCCGCACCGCAAATCCTTTAGATGCGGGAATCAGACCATCGGAAGCCATGATGGCGGGGCTGAGGTCGTTGGTGATGTCGCTGACCATCAAGCCCTTGTATCCCGATGCGACGAACGCGCCAACGACGGTCGCCTTCTGTCCGTAAACCTCGCCGATGCGCAAGCGGGGCGTTACGAGGGCGCGGATCTGCAGCTTAGCGCGTTCGCTTTCGACGGTGACATAATCCCCTGTTTCCACGCCGATGCTCGCTGCTTGCTCAGGAGAGAGCTCCAGGAAGCGTTCTGGCTGCAACCCGACGAGCCACGGCATCGTGCGCGTTTGCGCACCGGAGAGCCAGTGTTCGGTCACATGATAGGTGGTCATGATCGTGGGATAATCATGCTCGCCCACAGGTGCGATGGGGTTCTCAACATCGTCGACGATGACCAATCCAGGATCGCGCGTCTGTTCCCAAAGTTTGTTCTCATAGGGCGATTCGGTGGTTTCGTAGTAGACCGGCATAGGGCCTTCTTTGATGCTGTAGGGCACGAAGAGCCATGCCTTGCCGTCCGAATGGGCGCCGAAGGGGCAATCGCCTGCAAGCGCCGCATCGCCTGTTGCGCCTGGTTCTGGTTGGTAGGTTGGCGGCTTCTTCGCGTTGCACTGCGGCTTGTCGTACCCTACCCATTGTTCGAGCTGCTCATCCCACCAGATGAGCTTCTTGCGCTCTGACCAAGGCTTGCCCTCTGGATCGGCAGAGCAACGGTTGTAGAGGATACGAGAGTTCTCGGGCCAGCTCACGCGATAGTCCGAGAAGATCGATCCGTTATGGACATCTCCTGTCTCCGTGCGATTCATCAAGTTCTCACCTTCGGGGCCGAGGATACCTGAGAGCAGGCGGCATCCGCATACCGTCGAGCCATCGTCTTTGAGTGTGCCGGACCCTTGGCAGACCGAGCCGTCATCGATGTTGAATCCGTTCATCTCTCTGACGACCTTCATCATATCCAAGTCGCCTTCGATAGGGGTGAGCTCGAATTCTCGCTCGCTTCTGGTAGGACCGTTCGCATCGTAATCCCAATAGAGCGCGCGCATGCCCGCATCGCGTTCATCGGTCGTTGCATTCGCTTTTGCTTGCAGTCTCTTGCCCAGTTGGTAGATGTACCACGAATCCGCATGAGCTGCTCCAGGGGCTTCCTGAATGCGCTCGTGCCATTGCAGTACACGTTCGGTGTTCGTGACGGAACCCTCTTTTTCCAAGCAGGTGCAGACTGGCAAGTAGAAGACCTCGGTTTGGCATTCATCGGGCGAGGGCCCTTTGGGGTCGGCATACCAGACCGAAGCGCTCTCATTCTCGAAGAGATCCATCACCACGAGCCATTCGAGGTTGCGCATCGCATCGCGGCTCCAGCCCGTGTTGGGGTTGGTCACAGCGATGTTCTGGCCGATCACCACCATGCCATCCATGCCGCCACGAAGGGCTTTTTCCATGGAGACGGTGAGCGATTCGTTGTCGCTGAGCTTCGGGAGCCATTGATAGCCATATTCGTTATCTTCAGTGGCGTTCTCGCCATAGTAGGCTTTGAGCAAACTAACCATGTAGTTCGGCAGCGATGCCCACGAACCACGTTCGGTCTCCAGCTTCCACATGCCTTCGCTCGTCTTGTCGAGCGCGCCGCTGAAACCGTGGCCATTAGCGAGATAATCGGCCAAGGTGGCGTTGCCAGGATGTGCTTCTGGTTGGGGAATGTAGTTCGGCAAGACGTTGAATAGCGTGGGAACATCGGTAGCGCCTTGCACGTTGGAATGCCCGCGGAGCGCTAGGATGCCGCCACCGGGGCGACCGATGTTGCCGAGCAGGAGCTGTAAGATAGCGGCAGTGCGGATGATCTGTGAACCGCTGGAATGCTGCGTGAAGCCGGTCGCATAGCAGAAAGCCGTGGTGCGATCGCGCCCGGAGTTCATGCCGATGAGTTCGCCGACCTTCACGATGTCTGCTGGGCGGCACCCGCAGATATCAGCCACCACCTCAGGTGTATAGTAGCTGAACTGCTTCTTGATCAGCTGAAATACGCAATGAGGATCTTGGAGCGTGGGGTCTTGCTTGGGCTGCCCATAGCTACCATCGGCGTTCATCTCGTATTGATAATCCCACGTGGTTCCTGCCTGGGAATACGAATTGGTCTCAGGATCCCATCCATTGAAGAAACCGCGCACATCATCGAATTCAAAACCGGGATCGATGAGCGTAGCGGCATTCGTATAGTTGATCACGTACTCCTTGAACCAATAATCATGCTCGAGGACGTAATTGATGAGGCCGCCGATGAATGCGATATCCGCGCCAGGACGCGTATGAACGTAGTGGTCGCATGCCGCAGAGGTACGCGTGAAACGAGGATCGACATGGATGGTGATCGCGCCTTTTCGTTTCGCTTCCATCGGCCAATGGAACGCCACGGGATGAGCCTCTCCCATGTTCGATCCCATGATCAGGATGCAGTCGCTATTGATAAGGTCGCGTGGGGGATTGGTGCAGGCACCGAATCCGAAGGTTGGCGAAAGCGCTGCGACGGTGGTGGAATGGCAATATCGTGCGGAGTTCTCGGTGGGCAAGATGCCCAGACCTCCCGTGAAGAGCTTTCGGATGAGGTAGCACTCTTCATTATCGAGAGCCGATCCGCCGATGAATCCGATGTTCGTCGCCGCGTTTATCGTGAGGCCGTTCTCGTCCTTTTCGACGAACCCCTTGTTGCGGGTCTCCCAGATGCGATCGGCTATGGTATCGAGCATCCAATCGATGCTCTTCTCCTCCCATTCGCTCGCACCTGGTGCGCGGTAGAGCGCGCGCGTCTCTCGATAGGGATTGCGGTTCAGCATGAACGTCGACATGCCCTTAGGACATTGACGCCCCGCATTGATGGGGGAGCGCGGATCGCCTTCAACTTCGATGAGCTCTTTATCCTTATAGAAGGCCAGCTGCGAACAGCCTACTGCGCAGAATTGGCATACGGTAGTGCCGCGTTTCGCTTCGCGCAACCGCGTGCACTTATGAACCGTACGATCGCTCAGAACGTCATTCACGTGAGCCATGGTCAAGTCCTTTCCTTCCCTCAACGGTGGACTGCTTGGGTGTTCATGCTAAGCAGTCCACCAGCAAAGCCGCAGGAAGATCACCGAAGCGATTCTTGCGGGATCATTCCAGTTCTCGTTCTCCAGCGCGCACCGGGCGATCGACGGGTCGATCGCTTCCCATGGGGGCGCCGTTCATGCGCATCTTCTGCATGTTCCTCATGAGATAGATCGGCGATGCATATCCGCTCCAGATGTGTATCAGCCTGGTGAAAGGAACGATGAGGAAGACGCAAAGCCCGATGAAGATATGGATCTTCTGCGGGGTGGCTGCATCGATCAGATGCGTGTAAGCATCAGGCTGAAGCGTGACCAAGGCGATGGCCCAGTTCACGAAATCCAAGAGGCCTTCGCCTGATTTATCGTAGAGCGCTGCGTTGACCACGCTCGTTGCGCCCATGATGAGCACTGCACCGACCACCACCAAAACGAGCCAATCGCTCGGACGCGAGGTCTTGCGAATGCGCGGGTTGGTGATGCGTCGGTGGATCATCAGCGTGATGCCGACCAGGCAGAGCACAGCGCAGGCACCGCCTGCGATGATCTCGAGCACCTGGGTCATTTGCGGCGTGATGCCAATATCCAGAAGGAATTGCTTGGGCACGAACAGCCCGAATAGGTGTCCGAAGAGCAGTCCGATAACGCCGACGTGGAAGAATCGCGCGCCCCAGTTGATCTCTTTCTTGCCGCCCAGAAGCTCCGAGCTCTGGCTCTTCACCGTGTAGGGGTGCGTAAGGAAGCGGATGAAGCTTCCCACCAGCCAAACCGTGATGACCACATAGGGAAATACCTGATAAACAATGAAATAGAGAAGGTGTGTAAGATCCGTATCCATAGTCATCACTTCTGCTTCCTTGGCTTGGCAGCTACTTCATAATCCTTGAACGTAGGTGCGATCTTCCTATCCATCGGGCCGCCGAAGATCTTCGATGCGCGATAGCGCTGATCGCGCCCGCCGCCCATGTTCATGCCTTGTTCGCCCTGCTTGAGAACGCTCGCCTCGTGGTCGCGGTTAGCGGTAGGTATCACGAAGCGATCCTCGTAGTTCGCGATGGCAAGCAGTGAATGCATCTCGCACACATCTTCAGGCGTAAGATCGAGCGCGCGAAGCTCGTCGATCTCCGGAGCTTCTTTGATAGCTTCGAGCGGCAATTCGCTCTTCAGGTACTGATCGAGCCCTGCAGAATCGCTGTAGTGCCTTACGATGGAGCGCATGAGCAGTAAGCGCGATAGAGCATCTTGGACGACCTGGGTGTTTCCGCCAGCAAGGAGGTTGGCGAGATACTGGATCGGGATCCTCAAGTCCTCTGCTTTTGGCAACATGCCATCCATCGAGAGCTTGCCTGCATCGATGGCGTTCGCGATCGGGGACAAGGGGGGAACGTACCAGACCATCGGAAGCGTGCGGTATTCGGGATGCATCGGGAAGGCGAGCCCCCACTCGATGAGCTTGCGCACGGGCGACTTCTGCGCTGCCGTGATCCACTCATCCGATATGCCTTCAGCGCGTGCTCCTTCGATAACATCAAGGTTGAATGGATCGAGGAAAACGCTGCGCTGCGCTTCGTAGAGATCGGCGTCGTTCTCGGTGCTCGCAAGCTCTTTTATCTTGTCGGCATCGTAGAGGACGACCCCTACATAGCGAATGCGTCCCGTGCATGATTCAGAGCACACCGTGGGGCATCCGCTCTCGATACGGGGATAACAGAAGATGCATTTCTCTGCTTTTCCGCTCGACCAGTTGTAGTAGACCTTCTTGTACGGGCAACCGGTCATGCACATGCGCCAGCCACGGCATTTATCCTGATCGACCAAGACGATGCCGTCCTCTTCGCGCTTGTATATGGAGCCTGATGGGCAGCTTGCGACGCATCCGGGATTCAGGCAATGGTTGCACAGGCGCGGAAGGTAGAACATGAACGTATTCGCGTATTGCGCGTAGATCTCGCGCTGGACGCCCTTGAGGTTGATGTCCTCTACCGCTTCAACATCTACGCCACCCAGATCGTCTTCCCAGGCAGCGCTCCCTTCGATCTTGTCCATCACCTCGCCCGTTATGTAGCTGGCTGGCTGGGCGGTAGGCGCCGTTTTCATGAGAGGCGCCTTTTGCAGCTTCTGGTAATCGAAGGTATAAGGTTCGTAGTATTCGTCGATGGTCGGCAGCAGTCCATTGCTGAAGATGCCGGCTAGAAGCCACGAGCGGGGCCCGCGCTTCAGCTGCAGCTTTCCGTTCTTGACCTGCCAGCCACCCTTCCATCTGTCTTGGTCTTCCCATTGCTTCGGGTAACCGGTGCTCGGCTTCGTCTCGACATTGTTGAACCAGACGTATTCCATGCCTGGTCGATTCGTCCACACGTTCTTGCAGGTGACCGAACAGGTATGGCACCCGATGCACTTATCGAGGTTCAAGACCATCGTAACTTGAGCGCGTATCTTCATAGTAGCGTCTTCCTCCTTGTGCCTCGGGCTAGCAGTCTTTCGCGACGACGCGCTTGGTCAGAATATCGGCTTCTGTCTCAGCCTCTTCATCGAGCCACTCAACAGAATCGAGCTTATGGAGCCAGATGAAATCGTCGCGATTCGGGCAAATGGTCCCATAGTAGTTCAGATGGAACGAGAGCTGCGCATAGCCGCCGATCATGTGCGTTGGATTGACCACCACGCGCGTCGGAGAATTATGATCGCCACCACGAATGCCCGTGACTTTCGAAGCTGGCGTGTTCATGATCTTCTCGGTTGCATGCTGCAGGATCGAAAGACCCTCGGGCATGCGCGAGGTGAGGATGGCACGCGCCACCATCGCACCATTGGCATTCCAGAATTCGACCCAATCGTTGTCTTCGATGCCGGCAGCTTTCGCATCCTTATCGTTGAGCCAGATGGTGGGGCCTCCTCGCGAGAGGGAGAGCATGCGTTCGTTGTCGTAATAGGTCGAATGGATGCCCCATTTCTGGTGGACCGTGGTGAAGTTGAGCATGATGGTGGGATGGCCATTATCGGCAGCATGCTGATAGCCAGCCAATGCTCGTTGGTCTGCGGGCGGTCGGTATTGGGGGAATTCCTGGCCGAAGGCGCGCATCCATTCGTGATCTTGGTAGAAATGCTGTCTGCCAGTGAGCGTTCGCCACGGAAGGTTCAGGTTGATGTTCTGCCAGAACGCGATATAGGGGATCTCGTCGTTTTCGGTGCCAGACCAATCGGGCGCCGTGAAGGTCTTGCGCGATTGGATCTGAAGGTCGAAGAAGGTGAGCTTATCGCCCCGATGCTCTTCAGAGAGCTGCTTGCAAGGAACACCGCTTTGCTTCTCGACGAAATCCCAACTGTTGTAGGCGAGAGTGCCATTGGTCTCGGGCGAGACGCGCATGATCATATTGGCTGCCGCGATATCGGAATCCATCTTCGGACGACCTTGGGCAACGCCTTCCTTCATCGTGCCGTTCAATTCGGCCAGTTCCTCGATCTCCTGATCGAGACCCCATTTGATGCCACGATTGCCGCCGCCGTTCTCTGAGAGGCGTGGGCCTACTGAGCAGTACATATCGTGGATATTGGCGTAATTGCGCTCCACTTCAACGATATGCGGAGCGGTCTTGCCAGGGATCAGGTCGCATTCGCCTTCGTACCAGCGCTTCACCTCGAGCGGTTGTCCCAGCTCGGATGCCGTATCATGACCGAGCGGCGTGAGCAGCACATCCTTAACGGCGCCGAAGCGTTCGGGATAGGCACCGCCGAGCTGCGAGATGCGTTTGGCGAGCAGCTCGAAGATCTCCCAGTCGCTCTTTGCTTCCCACGGGCATGAAACAGCCTTTACAAAGGGATGGATGAAGCTATGCATATCGGTGGTGTTGATGTCGTTCTTCTCGTAGAAGGTAGCCGCGGGAAGCACGATATCGGAGTAGAGGCTTGTGGTTGACATGCGGAAATCAAGGTTGACCAGAAGGTCGAGCTTGCCAACGGGCGCTTCTCTCCATTTCACGAGTTCGGGTTTGAGATCTTCCTCTTCGGCAGTGAGCTCTTCACCGACGATGCCATCTTGAGCACCCATGAGATGCTTGAGGAAGTATTCTTGGCCTTTGCCGGAAGATCCCAAGATGTTCGAGCGCCAAACGAAGAGGTTGCGCGGCCAGTTGAATGGCTCATCGAGATCTTCGAGGCTGAAATGGATCTTGCCGCTCTTAAGGGCATCGACCAGGTATTCTTGCGTGTCTTGGCCGTTCTTCTTCGCTTCTTCGGCGATCTTGATGGGATTGACATCGAGCTCGGGTGCTGTTGGCAGCCAGCCCATCTTCGAGCTTTGAAGATTGTAATCAAGGTACGTGCCGCTGAAGCGTTTCGGGTCAGCAAGAGGGGAGCGCATGTAGGAAAGCGGCATGCGTTCATAGCGCCACTGATCGGCATGCTCATAGAAGTAGCTTGTTGCGTTCATCTGGCGTGAGGCAGGGACCCAGTCCTGCGCGAATGAGAATTCTGCCCATCCGGCTTCGGGGCGGATCTTCTCCTGCCCGACGTAATGGCACCAACCGCCTCCAGGAACACCTACCGTTCCGCAGAGCATGAGGATGTTCATGATGCCACGATAAGCGTTGTCGGTTTGGTACCACTGGTTAAGGCCTGCGCCCATCAGCACGCATGCGCGGCCCTTAGTGGCAGAAGCGGCCGTTGCGAATTCGCGCGCAAGGCGTATCACGTCTTCAGCGCGTACGCCAGTTATGTCTTGCTGCCAACGAGGCGTGAACGGAACGTTGTCCATCTCTCCCTTTGCTACTTGGCCACCGATGCCGCGGTCGATACCTAAGTAAGCACCGAACAGATCGAAGACCGTGGTGACGAGCATTTCGCCTTCTGTGGTCTTGATCTTTTTCACGGGCACTGCGCGCTCGAGCACGGGGCCATCGTCAGTGTTGCCAGGGAATAGCGGGATGCTCTCATCGCCGAAATAGGGGACGTTCAGCGCAACCACTTCGTCTGAGGAATCGATGAAGCTCAAGCGAGGATGGACGTCCTTGCCGGTCTCTCCATCGATCTCGAGGGTGTTCCATTTGCCCTCATCGCCGTTCGCTTCCTGCTCCCATCGGTAGCCGATCGAGCCTTGCGGTACGGCAGGGGCATCGCTCGTCTCATCCCATACGACCGTCTTCCACTGGCTATTGCCCGCCTTGGCGTAGGCTTCAAGATCGCTCGCGCGCAGCGTGCGCCCTGCCACATAGGCATCTTTGCCCGCGCGCTTATCGAGGCAGACCAGCATGGGAAGGTCGGTGAACTTCCGTACGTAATCAGTGAAGTAGGGATCGGGGTTATCCAGGTGGAATTCCTTGAAGATTACGAAGTTCATCGCGAGAGCCAGAGCAGCATCGGTGCCTTGTTTGGGATGCAGCCACCAGTCTGCGTCTTTCGTGCTCTCGCAGTAATCGGGGCAGATATTGACGAGCTTCGTGCCGTTGTAGCGCGCTTCGATCATGAAGTGAGCATCGGGAGTTCGCGTCATCGAGATGTTCGTGCCCCAGCAGAGGATGTAGTTGGAGTAATACCATGCCTCAGACTCGGGCACGTCCGTTTGCTCTCCAAAAGTTTGAGGGGACGAAGGGGGAAGGTCGCAGTACCAATCGTAGAACGAAAGGGCGGCTGCGCCGATGAGCGAAAGATAGCGAATGCCAGCCCCGTAGGACACCATGGAATAACCCGGGATAGGCGAGAAGCCTGCGATGCGGTCGGGGCCGTATTTCTCGATCGTGTAGAGGTTGGCGGCCGCTATGATCTCGGTCGCCTCATCCCAGCTCGTGCGAACCAGGTCGCCCATGCCACGTACTTTCACATAGCTTTCGCGCGTTTCAGGATCTTCGACGATGCGCTTCCAGGCTTCGAGGGGCTCATGATGTGCTCGCTCGCGACGCCATGCATCGCGGAGTTGAGCGCGGATAAGGGGATGCTTGACGCGAGCTGCGCTGTAGAGGTACCACGAATACCCTGCACCACGAGGGCACCCACGCGGTTCGTGATTCGGAACGCCGCAAGGGGTAGGAGGGTAGTCCGTTTGCTGGGTCTCCCACGTGACGATACCGTCCTTCACGTAGATCTTCCAGCTGCATGATCCTGTACAGTTGACACCATGCGTAGAGCGCACGATCTTGTCGTGCGCCCAACGATCACGATAGGCATCTTCCCAGTTGCGGTTCTCGTCGGTGACTTCGCCCCAACCGTCGGCGTAGCTCCCAACGCGCTTCTTGAAGAACAGCGAACCTTCGGTGAATTTCGACATATGAACCCCTATTCATCTTGGGCTCGAGCGGTGAATGTCGCTCGAGCGCGTGGATGTTGTTCTTGGCATGAAGCCCTGACGTTGAAACTGCCTTTCCTAGCAGCGGTTCGGCGCATTCTTCCTGTCGTAGAAGAATACGTTGATAACCAGGATGGCGGCGAAGATGACCGCGGATACCGCGAACATCACCAGTGGGCTCGTGGATGCGAGCAGAACGCCGATGGTGAACGGTCCGTAAGCTCCAATAGCAGAGGTCCAGCCAACTACTGCGCCTCCCTGAACAGGCGGGAAGAGCACGGCCATCTGTTGGGTGGTAGAGGCGTTGCCGCATCCTGTCCAGAAGAATACCCACCACATCGCGATCATCCAGATCCAACAACCCATAACAGAGTCGGGCTTGTAGACGCAGAGGAAGATGAGACCGATGATAACGGCAGCAGCCATGATCGTGGTCACGCGCCCGCCGCGGATCTTGTCCGAGACCTTGCCTGCTCCTACACGGGAAAGAGCGCCGATAGCAGGACCGACCCATGCGAAGGCGATGGCCGAAGGCGCACCTTCGATATGGTTGAAGACCCCATCGCCCATCAGCGCGAAATGCGCGCCTAAGCCTGCGAAGGTGGCGAACGTTCCGTAGTAGAACAGCGTCATGAACCAGGTGTGCTTGCTCTTGAAGATGGACATCTGAGTCTTGAAGTTCGCCGTGACCGGGACCGAACGCAGCAAGACGATGGCAAGAATGGAGAGGATCACTACGAGCGGAACCCATATCCAGCCAGCGTTCTGCAGCCAGATCTCTTTGACTTGCCCTGCTACGACCTCATGCTGTGGAGAGCCTAAGATTCCGAATACGGAAAACGTGATGACGATCGGCGTTACGAATTGGACGAGTGAGGTGCCGAAGTCCGACAAGCCGCCTTGAACACCGAGAGCGAACCCGCGCTTCGACTTCGGGAAGTAGTAATTGGTGGATGCCATGAGTCCCGAGAAGGTGCCGCCGCCGATGCCAGCAAGGAAGGCGAACAGCATCAGCACTTCGAAAGGAAGCCCTGGGTTCGTTACCGCATATATCCAGCAACCAAGCGGGATGAGCAGCAAGATGGTCGACATGAAGACCAGCTTGCGTGTGCCCATTATGGGCGGTAGGAAGGTCCATACGATACGCAGGGTGCCTGCTGAGAGGCCTACCATTGCCACGAGCCAATAGAGCTGGCTTGCATCAAGGTGAAAACCAACGGCGTTGAGGTGTGGTGCCAGCGAGGGTACCAGATACCAAGCGCAAAAGCCGAAGGTCAACGAGAAGGTGGAGATCCAGACCGTGGTCCAAGCCAAGCGCTTGTCCCACTTCTTCGGGTCTTCAGGATCCCATTCTTTTATATCTGCTTTCATGGCGATCACTTCCATTCTTAGTGAATGCGACGGCCTCAAAGCAGCGGTTGAAATGCCGTCTACATAAATCCTCCATGAGCATACCTAATCTTGTTAATTCAACAGTGCGTAATGGATTGTTCTAATCTTTCTGTAGGTCTTTTGTTGGACACTTGTTACCTATGCTGTTAGCCTGCGCTTTCAGGCGAGACCTCATGTCCTACGAGCCTGAGTGCTCGTTCGTTTATCGGTCGATGTTGCCTATAATGAATCGAACGCTGTTTTCGATGACGATGAGCGTCTGCGCGCGTTTGAAAGGACCATATGATGATCTGGGAATTGAAAGCTCTTGCCTGTCTTTTGCTCTATCCGGATGAGGATCTTCTGGAAAGCCTTCCTGAGATCGACGCGGTGTTGCAGAAGAGCGAAGAGCTGGATGCTGATTCGAAGCGGCAACTGGATGAGTTCGTTGCATGGATCAAAGGGACGGATCTTACTTCCCTTCAGTCCGCTTATGTATCGACCTTCGATATCGGCAAACATGCGAGCTTGAATCTCTTCGAGCACACGCAAGGGGATTCGCGCGATAGAGGGCATGTGATGGTAGAGTTGAACAGGCTCTACAAAGAACACGGGCTCGACCTGACCACCACCGAACTACCTGATCATCTGCCCGTTTTCCTCGAGTTCATCGCAGGGCTCGAGCGTGAAGATGCCATGCTCTGGCTCGAGAGTACGATAGAGCCTATTCGCAAGATCGATCGAGAGCTCCAGCTTGATGAGAGCCCTTGGGAGGCTGTGAGCGCGGCGCTGATCGATTTCGCGGGGGCAGAGCGCGAAACGCCTTCTGAACGTTCGACAGATGAGATGATTCCGACGCTCGATGCTGAGTACTTTGAAGCTCCGGTCACCTTTGGTGGTTCTGTTAACCCTGTTTCCTCTTCAGGAGCGCTCTAAGCTCTTCTACGAGCGTAAGCGTAGCCTCGATAACGGATGTAAATATCCTCTTCGGTTTTTGATCTGTCTTCTTTCATTCTTTTTTGCAAGGATTTGCAGCGCTGAATCGTGTTAAGAGAAGAGAGACAGCATAAGAGGAAGGTTATTTCATGAAGAAGCATATGAAGAAGAGGTCTTTTGCTCTGTTAGCAGTGGCGGTATGCATCGTTCTGGCGATTCCCGCACTTGCATTCGGCTCGGCGGGCGTGTTCTCAACTGAAAGCAGGGTACAAACCGAGAGCGCGCTCGATGCTGAGGAGTACGTCGATCAATTTGACACGATCGCTCCAGCCACCAATGAGCAACCCGAGTCCGCTCAACCGAGTACGGACGATCAGTCTTCTGCGGTTGCGAACGAAGATCCTTATTCGACCGCGAGTGGCCAAAGATTCATCGACGAGAATGATAATGGTGTTTGTGATCGCTATGAACAGGGAACCTGTGATTCTTCTTGGTGCGCTGGTGAAGGCTTGGGGCACGGGAGAGTAGGAAAAAGTCTCAACTCTTCTGCAGGATTCTCTTCAGAGAATAGGCATGGTCCGTCTTGCGGACAGGGATATGTTGATGCAGATGGTGATGGAGTATGTGACAATCAAGGGGCTGCTAATTGTGGTGCAGCCAATCGTGGTCATCATGGCAGGCATTCCTGATAGCGAGTACGAGCGATAAGGCATGATGTGCGCAAGAACGACGACATCGAAAAAGCGATAGACACCTTTGGGTCGACGGTGTGGCGTGTATGCGTTACCTTCTTCCGGCATAGCCATGACGCTCAAGATGCCTTTCAGGAGACGTTCTTGAAGTATGCGCTTGCCGAGGCAAAGGATTTTCAGGATGACGAGCATCGCAAGGCATGGCTTATCAAGGTGTCGTCAAATGTATGTCGTGATATGTTGCGTGCGGCGCACCGAAAAGACCATTCTTTCGATCAGGAATTCGAGCACTCTCGTCGTGGTCTTGCTGTGGCTGAAGACCCCAAAGAATCGCCGCATCTAGAGATAGTTGAAGCATTTCGCTCGCTAGATGATCCGCCGCGCCTTCCTCTGTTTCTTTCGCTTTATGAAGGCTATACCGCGCCAGAGATCGCAGAGATAGTAGATGCTCCTGTGAACACGGTCTATTCCTGGATAGCGCGTGGAAAGAAGATGCTGAAGGAGGCGCTGTCATGAGAGACCATGAACTAGAAGAGCAGGTCAAAGCTGCCTTTGATAGCATCGAGCTACCTCATGAAATAAAGCAACAGACGCTCGATCATATCCTTGATCGTCCGTCTGCTGATACGCATGTGGATCGATCGGTCCTATCGAGCGCAAATGAAGAAGCGCCTATTGTCAAGCCTTCTTATAAGAGGACGAAGCGCCGAAAGACCATGACGATTTTGAGCGGAGCATTAGCTGCATGCCTTATCGTGGCGGCTGCCCTCTTCGCTATTCCTCAGCATGAAACAACGGTAGAAGAGGCCCTTGAGCCTACGGCGTTCGTGGACATAGACATCAATCCTTCGATCCAGCTAAAACTGGACCAGTCGGGGACGGTGGTAGGCTCCGAAGGCATCAATGATGATGGGGTAGAGACGCTTTCGAAGGTTTCTCTTGAAGGTATGAGCTATGAACAAGCACTGGAAACACTGGCTGAAAGCGATGCTCTCGCTCCTTATTTTGAAGAAGATGCATTCGTTGCGGTGAGCGTATCTTCTCAGGATCGAGCTCAAGAGCAGGCTCTGATCGATGCGAGCGAAGCATGGCTTGCGGGCGTTCCTTGCCGGAGCTCGTGCAGTGCTGCAAGCCAACAATTCTATGAAGAGGCTCATAGCCATGGCATGGGTTGCGGTCGGTATGCCGCTGCCGTCGAGCTGATCGAATTGGACCCCGACACTACGCTCGAGGAGTGCTCTCGCCTGTCCATGCGCGAGTTGCATGATCGCATTGCTGCTTGTGCGTCGGATGATGCAACAGGGTCAAGTCAGGGGCAGAATGCGAACAATGGAGCGCATAGGGACTTTGATAACGGTCGGGGTCACGGCACAGGTAGAGGTCATGGTGCTAACCATGGGTCTTATCATGGCCAGAGATAAATCAATACTCTATAAAAGAGATTGCTCATAAAAGCGACTGCATGAAGGGTGTTTTTACCGCCGCCTTTTCGATTGCTACTATCTGTTCGTTGCTCTAATGGCAATGCGGTGCATTTTGCGCTGAATCCCCCTGTTGAACTGCCTAATCAATCATCTTTACTCAATAAATAGTGAGGGTATTGTTTTTACGGTATCTGAACAATACGTAGCCTTATGTGATGCCCCTGTGTCCCGCGACCTATACTATGAAAATCGTGCTTGGCAAGCTTTGCGTGAACATGTTCAGCAGGCGGTCAAGCAGGAGGGGGAACCTTTACTACAAGGAGGAATAACATGGCAGATTATTACGGAACTGATACGGTCGTTTCAGACCTTCGTGACGATGGCCTTTTGATCATGCGCATCAATCGACCGGATGTTGCTAACGCTTTGAATGGCGAAACGTCTCGCGCGATGGAGAACATCATGAACCACGCTGAGACGGATCCAGCGGTCCGTGCGATCATCGTTACGGGTACGGGCAAAGTATTTTGCGCTGGCGAGGATCTTTCGGAGCTTTCTGAAGGTGGCGAATGCCAGACGGTCACCGAACATGGTTTCGGTGGTTTGACCGCGCGCGTTTGCTCGAAGCCGATCATTGCGGCAGTGAATGGTAGTGCTGCAGGTGGCGGCATGGAGATCGCGATCTCCTGCGACATCGTGGTCGCCAATGAGAATGCGAAGTTCGGCTGCACCGAAGTTGGCCTTGGCATCATCGCTTCAACGGGCGGTATCGTGCGCCTTGCTCGCGACATCAATCGCAAGGACTGCATGGAGTTGCTGCTGACCGGTAAGAAGATCAAAGCGCCTGAGGCGAAGGAGCTTGGCCTGATCAACTATGCTGTTCCTGCGGATGAGGTCATGGATAAGGCGATCGAGATCGCTGAGACGATCCTGCAGAATGCACCGCTCGCGCTCAAATGGACCAAGTATCTTGTCCATGCTTGCGACCAGATGAGCGAAGAGGATGCTATGCGCTATTGTGATGCTGCATATCGCTTCCTCGAGAAGACGGAAGACGGCATCGAAGGCCCGCTGGCCTTCACCGAAAAGCGCGAGCCAAAGTGGGTCGGCCGCTAGTCCTTGGATGGACGATGTCTCAAAGGACATCAGCTTGAACATACCCTCCTAAAGATAAGGAAAAGGCACATGCTCGGAGGTGCCTTTTCCTCGTTTATGGGCCAAACCGCATGCTCGGTTCATGGGGTTTGACTCTCTGTTCGTGAAGGGCTCGCTAGAAGCCGCTCGCAGCTTTGAGACGGTATATCCCGTCGTCTGTGAGCACCATGCGTTGGACGATGCCCTGCGCCACGAGCGTTTGGATCATGACGAACGTTTCAAGCAGCAGGTAGTAGCGTGCAACCGCAGGAAGCCTGTACCACTGCTCAGGTTCAGGGCGCTTCGAACACAGACGCGCCACTGTCTCTCCCATGCAATAGGGATGCGCAGCGATGGCACGCAGCACCTCACGACGGCGCTCAGCTTTGCGATCGATGATCTCGTCGATGCGGTCCGAGAAGCCCTCCTTGATCGGGCTGCCATGACCAGGGAGCACCAGGCGGGGTCTCAGCTTCTGCACCTTCTTCAGGCTCTCGAAATAGCGCTCGTAGCCATCCTCGCCGGTGAAGAACGAATCGATAGCGGGCGTGGTGATGGTGAGCACATGATCGCCGCTGAATAGGATGCCCGCATCAGCATCGAAGAGCACGAGTGAATCGGGAGAATGCCCCGGCACCTCGAAGACCTGGAGTGTGCGATTCCCGACCGTGACGGTATCGCCTTCTTGAACAGGGTGGATATCGAAGTGCTCCTCGTTGATGAAGATCGTCTCGCGATTGCAGGCTTCGTAGGCTTGCGCATCCGCAGGACTTGCGCCCATCGCCAGCATGCGGCGGAAGAAGAGCTCGTCGATCTCGGAGGCGGTCGGTTCATGCCTGCTTTCGAACCCGATCCGCGACCCGTAAATGGGGGTGCCTGGTGCCAAGATGTCGTTCACCTGACCAGAATGGTCGAAGTGCTGATGTGTCAAGAAGAGCTTGAGCTTGCCGAGATCGACCCCGATCGCTTCGAGGGCGTTGCGCATGATGTGATAGGACCGTTCGCCTGGCGCGCCGGCATCAACCATCAGCCACTCTCCATCGTCGTAGACGAGATAGCTATTGGAAACGCCATCGCCGAGATTCTTGAAGCGCACATGGGTCGAATAGACGAGCGGGTCTTCGCAGACCAGCTCCCAATGGCATTCGCCTTGCGGTTCGTCTGGGTGCTCGCGCGTGATCACGGGTTGCTGTTGAGACGGTTGTTCGAACATAGTGCCAGCTTACCAGACGAACCTACCCAAACAGTTCTTGAGTGCAATCACGAAACTTAAACGTTGCAAAGCTCGTCGCTAGTTCAGCGTGCTCGATTCTTGGAGCGATTGCCCGCGAGTCTCAGGCGCCATGAAGATCGACAACACCAACCCTAGAATGACGAGCCCTGCAGCTACCAGCATGGTCGGTCCTACGCCGAAGTTCTCAAGGAAGATCGGCGTGCCATAGGTCGAGATGATGGTGCCGATACGCGAGATCGAGATGGAGATGCCCACCGCTGATGCGCGCACATGAGTAGGGAAGAGCTCGTTAGGGTAGAGCCACTGCAAGATGCCCGGCCCGCCGCTGAAGAATGCGTAAAGCCCGAACGCAACGATAACGACCCAGATCGGTGCATCAGGGAAGATGCCCAAGATCACGAGGCCGACCGCCATGAAGAACAGCGACCCGATCAGAAGCGGACGCCTGCCCAAGGAATTGAGCCAGAACATGGCTGGGATCGTACCGATCAGGAAGAAGAGGCTCACCGCGCTCTCGCCTAGAATGGACATGCGCCCCTCTGAGAGGCCAAAAGCGCTCATGATATCGGGGCCGAACGTGTAGATCGCATACATGGGAACGACCTGGCAGAGCGTTAGGATGCCCAGATAGACGATGCGCTTGAAGTATCCCGCCTTGAACAGGAATCCGAGCGAAGTCTTCGTGGGCTGCTCGTCCTCGTGGATCTCGATATCCTCGCCGAACACGCGGTCCATGACCGCACGCGCCTCAGCGAACTTTCCTTTGCTCTGCAGCCAGAGCGGGGATTCAGGGATGTCGTGCCTGCCGATCAAGAGGATGATGCAGGGAATGACCGCGCTGCCGAGCATCCACTTCCAGCCATCTTCGATCCCTACCAGTGCGAAACCGACAAAAGCTGCGGCCGTTGCGCCCAGATACCAGGCAGCTGAGACCGCGCCCATCGAGATGGACCGGTGCGCTTTAGGGGTGAACTCGGCTATGAGCGAGGTAGCGATGGGGTAGTCTGCGCCTACGAAGAGTCCGATCGCGAAGCGCGCCAATACGAGCTGGAGTGGATCGGCGGCGAAGACCGAGAGCACGGAGAAGACTCCGATAGCTACCACGTCGATGATGAACATGGCGCGCCGTCCCACGAGGTCGGTCAGCCAGCCGCCAAGGATCGTGCCAAAGAAGATTCCTAAGAACACCGAAGCGCCAACCGCGGCGCTCCACAGGGTATCGAGGGCGAAGAGGGGGGTGATCTGGGTGAGTGCTACGCCGATGATGGCAAGGACGTAGCCATCCAGGAAGGATCCGCCGCTTGAGAAGAAGGTGATCTTACGTAAGAAGGGCGTCATCTTAACATCGTCGATGGTCTTGTTGACGGCCTTCTTGACCTTAGTTGCTACCTCATCGACGGTGGCATTGGTTGCGCGTTCGCTCGCACCTCCTGAAGCAGGAGCAGACGCAGTTCCCGAAACAGCTGCTACCGCGCTACACGCAGCTACCGTTGTGCTGGATGTATGCGCCGAAGCAGCCGCACCTGCCGAAGCGGCAACGGGTGTTGCTTGTGGTGGACTTACTACTTGCGTGATCTTCTTGATCGCTCGTCTCATGACCTCTCACCTTATTCCAACGTTAGTTCCATTCTACGATTCCATAATTCAGATGCGGTTTTGCCCCGGTCATATTGGCATCGGCATCGACCAGCTGAAAACGCCCTTCGTTCTCGCCGACGCGCCACATGCGCGTTGTGAGCGTTTGACCTGGTATGACCGGAGAGGTGATACGTGTTTTGAAGCGCGTCATGCGTTCAGGTTGGCCTGGGAACCATGTCGAGATAAGATGGCGCATAGCAAATCCACCCAGGCTCACCCCATGAACGATCGGACGCTCAAGACCTGTTTGTTCGGTGTAAGCCCAATCGATGTGCTGTTGGTGCCAATCGCCCATCAATCGATAGATGAGCGGCATGTTGAAGGGGACAGTCTCGGTCACTTCTGCATCGGGCAAGCGATCGGGGATCTCCACCACATCGTGCGGGGGCTTCGGACCGCCCCAGCCGCCATCATTGATGCATACATCCCACGTCTTGACCGTGCAAAGGTGGGTGCCGTCGTTGCTGTAGCTTCTGCCTGTTTGCAGGGAAAGGCACCCGCGGCCTTCTCCGCGATCGTAGAGTGCGTCCTGCGTGACGAAGGTCTCGACCCGATCGGACATCTTAAAAGGTGCATGGAGCTCGATCTCGAATCCATAGTGGAGTGACCCCGAATAGTCGTATCCATAATCGAGCGTGCGCGTCATCTCTTCGTTCACCGTGAGCGGCACGCCGAAGATGGGCAGAACCGCCAGATGCGGGTCATTCGCATCGCCTTCGTTGAGGTATTCAAGATCAGTGATGCCATCATAGCCCGCATTGCAGCCGAGCGCACAGATCTCCAAGTCCCTGAAATCATACGAGCGTACGAAGGGGCCGAACTCTTTTCCTACGATGTCGGTACTGATCGCCATGGCGTTCATCAACCTCTCTTCATCTTTCGCGCGCAGGCGAATATGATCGCCAGCGCAGTGCGGAGCGAAACTGGGTGCAAGTTCTCGCTTTCCGCGTGGTCAGCTTAAGAGCTTCTTCTCGATCTTCATGCTGCAAGTACGCGGGAAATCTTCAACGACCTCATAGAAGGTGGGAACCTTGAACGATGCCATGTGGTCCTTGCAGTACTGCTCGACTTCCGCAAGCGTCATGCTCTCACCTGGCGCGAATCGAACGAACGCCTTGATGGCTTGATCGCGGATCGGATCAGGAACGCCGATCACCGCAGCCTCAGCGATAGCAGGATGCTGTTCGAGGATCTCCTCGAGTTCGGTAGTGGAGATGTTCTCTCCTGACCTCTTAACCATGTTAACCTTGCGGTCGACGAAGTAGAACCAACCGTTATCATCCTGATAACCTTGATCTCCTGTTTTGAGCCAGCCGTCGATACTGAAGGTATTCTCGGTCGCTTCGGGGTTGTTGTAGTACTCGAGCATCACCGAACGGCCACGCTCGCCTTTTATCTGAATCTCGCCAACCTCGCCAGGGGGCAGTTCGTTATCATTCATGTCGCAGATGCGCGCCTTGTAGCCCAGCCCTGCGCGCCCCACCGAAGGCCAGTTACGTGCACCAACGGGCGGGTCGGTGATAGCCCAGCCGATCGATTCGGTCGATCCGTAGGTGTTCATGATCCTCATGTTGAAGCGTTGTTCGAATTCTTCCTTCTCCGCATCCGTGATGGGGATGAAGTAGAGCACCTCACGCACGCAATGGTTCTTCTCTTCAGGGTCGACCGGCTGGAGAAGCAGCGTGCGAAGCATCATGGCAACGCATTGGATGACGGTGGCCTTGTAATGGCGGATCTGCTTCATGAAGCGGGTCGCCGAATACTTCTCGATAATGATGAGCGATGCACCTGCGGTGATAACGGGCATGAGTGCTGCCAGCTGGAAGTTCGAGTGACATGCGGGCATCGAGGTCAGCACGCGGTCGCTGCCGCGCAGCGAGACTTCCCAATCGCCATACAACCCTGAGAACACCATGTTCGCGTGCGTGAGCACCACGCCTTTCGGGCGGGAGGTGGTGCCTGAGGTGTAGATGATCTGCACGGGGTCATCGGAAGCGAGCTCACAGGAATCGCGCAGGATAGCGCTTTGCTCGCAGCGCATCATCCAGAAGTCGTAGATGCCCTGCTGGCCTTCCTCGACCGTGCCGAGTGGCGTATAGATGCTCGAGAAATCGATATTGCTCCTGGGTGATTCGGTGCCAGCGCGTGCCACTACCACTCCTTTGGGGAAGTAATGACCGCGTGCGAGCAGCTCTTGGTAGGTCTCGTAGAAGAGCGGCTCGACCACGACGCAGATCGCATCCGAGTTCTCTAGGATGTACTCGGCTTCATCAGCAAGATACTGTTCGTTGATGGGCACTGCTACCGCGCCGATCTTCGCAAGGCCGAACAGGCACATCAGGAATTCTGGCGAGCTATGGAGATGGAGGGCAACGTGATCGCCCTTCTCGATACCGAGATCGAGAAACACGTTGGCAATACGGTTGACATCCTCATCGAATGCGGCGTAGGTGTATTCGAACACATCGCCCACGCGGTTCTGGAACGTGAGGAAGTGTCGCCTTCCCTTGCGCTCGACCACGCTTTGCCACAGGTCACGGAGCGTTTCGTTTCCTACGATGTCGGCCATTTTCGTCCCCTCCTACGAAAAGATGCTGGTAAGTTTTCATTTCCCCTTCTCATAACGAACGCTCGCAGGGGAGCGCCCTCTCAAATCAGCAGTTTCGAGTTTGGTATTCCCGTTGCTTGTGATGAACGCTTGCGTACGACCCTTCGATGCGCTCGTTCGTGATGAGAAGAAGACCTGCCTAAGGATCCCCCCAGATCCCCTCCGGGGCAGGTGACCGGAGGGGATCGTTCGATAGGATGGGTAGCGTCGCAGCTCGCGGCGGCGCGCGCAACCCGTGAAGCTCGGGCGCTGTTGTCAGCAGGTGAGCTAGCCCGCTTTGACCACGTTGGCCGCGATCAGCTCGTCGATCTGCTCGGGCGTGTAGCCGAGCTTGGTGAGCACGTCGATGGTGTCGCCGCCTTGCTCAGGCATCGGACGCCATACTTGGCCAGGCGTCTGCTCGAAGCGCGGCATGGGGGAGAGGCCTTTGAAGGTGTCGCCATCTTTGGTCTCCCATTCGATGAAGTTGCCACGCATCTTCATGTGTTCGTCTGCCACCATGTCCTCGAACTCATAGACGCTCTGAGCAGCGATGCCTTGTTCTGCCAGGACATCCTCAAGCTCGAGTTTGGTGCGCTCAGAGAGCCACTTCTCGAGGCGTTTCTCGAACTCGGGCGCGATCGGCATGGAGAGCCATAGCGATGCCGTATCATCCGGCACCTCAGGCGATCCCCACACATCGCCCATGCCCAAGGTCTCGAGCATCCACTTGTTCTGGCGGATGCCGAAGAGGTTCAGCGCGATGAAGCCATCAGCGCATTTGTAGACGCCGATGCCGCAGAGGTTCTGGTTGCGAGCACCTGCGCGCGGCCACTTCACACCGTCGTTCAGGTAATCGACCAAGTAGTACTGGCTCATGTACATGATGCCCTCGTACATCGCCCAGTCGATGCTCTCGCCCTGACCAGTGCGCTCGACCTTGTGCAGTGCTGCGAGCGTTGCTGCGATTAACAGGTAGCTGTTGATGTAGTCACCAGAGTAGGGCATCGTGATCATAGGCTGCTCAGGTGTGCCGTTCTGGCAAGTGAAGCCAGCATACGGACCGACCGTGCCATCGTAGGCGGCGCGCTTCACGCGGTCCGGGTCGCCATAGGCGCCGAATCCCGAGCAGTGCACGATGACGAGCTTGGGGTTCGCGGCCCACAGATCCTCGTCGGTGATGCCCTTGCGCTGCCAGGTACCGCCCTTGGAAGACTCGAAGAAGATATCGGTGTCTGCGAGCATCTTCAAGAGCACTTCTTTGCCTTCGGGGGTGAACTGGTTGAGCGCGACCGAGCGGCAGTTGCGGCGTTCCGCCTGAGCTGCGTTCTTCGCATCGCGGACCGTATCGCCGTAGCCCGTGTTCTCGAGCCAGGTCACATCTGCGCCCCAGTCGGCCATGATGTTGCAGGCACGCGGCACTGCTTCTTCCATGGCGGCGAAGACGACCTTCACATCATCCAAGACACCGAAGCTTGGTTTTTCAGTTGGGATTGCCATGAGGTTCCTCCTTGTGGTTTCTCTTAGGTTCGAAGTTAAGGCCTAGCGATACTTCTTCAGAGCGTTCTTTGCAGTGGTGAGGATCATCATCTCGTCGGTACCACCGGAGATGCGGTCGACGCGCAGGTCACGCCAGAAGCGGTTGATGCGATGCTCGCTCGCGACCGAGATGCCGCCCATGATCTGCATGCCATCGTCGACTACCTTGAAGGCGGCGTTGGCGCAGTAGTACTTGCACATCGCTGCTTCGCCGGCATCGAATTCGCCATTGTTGTTATCGGCGTTCCATGCTGCTTCGTAGAGCATGTTCTTCATGGCGTTCAGGCGAATGGTCATCTCGGTGATCTTGAGCTGGTTGAGCTGGAAACGACCGATGGTCTTGCCGAATGCCTCGCGCTGATTGGCGTGACGCAGCGCGTCCTCATATGCGCAGATGGCGTTGCCGTAGTCGCAGGCACCTACCAGCCAACGCTCGAAGTTGAAGTCGGAGACGCCGCGGTTGAAGCCGTTGCCTTCCGTGCCGAAGATATCCGATTCATCGAGTTCCACGTCGTTGAAGTAGACCTCGCAGCAGCTATCCATGCGAAGACCGAGCTTATCCAGCGGGCCCAGTTCGATGCCCGGCTTGCTCATGTCCACCATGAACTCGGTGAAGATGCTGGGGTCATCGGCGTTCTTCGCCATGACGACGAGCCACTTCACGCCCTTGGAGGAGGTGATGAAGGTCTTGGTGCCGTTCAGGTAGATGTGACCGTCGCGACGCTTGTAGTTAGTGGTGAGAGCAGAGACATCGGAGCCTGCGCCTGGTTCGGTGCAGGCGGAGTTCCAGATCTGCTCGCCGGTGCCCAGATAGGCCATGACCGCATCGATCTGCTCGGGCGTGCCTTCGCGGATGATGGTCTCGAAGCCGGGCAGCTGATAGAGCACGTAGGTGGGGCCACCATACTGACCGAGCACCTCATAGACTGCCATAAGGGTGACCAGCGGCTGCTCAAGGCCGAGTCCGCCACGATCTTCAGGGAGCATGATCTGATCGAAACCGAGATCGCAGAGTCCCTTCACCCAGCGAAGCGGGTACTCATGCTTTTCGTCGCACTCCTGGAAGTACTGATCCCAGGGCTCGCTTTCCATGTACTCACGATAAGCCTGGACGATGAGTTCCTGGTCGACGCTTAGTTTGAAATCCATTGTTTTCCTCCTTTTGGGGTGCTACTGCGCGTTTCGCGGTAGCAAACTTCTTCCTTATTGTCTTGGTGGAGTTCACTGTTTACCCCCGTGAACCACATCAAGACGATCGCCAGCTTGCCTTTGTAGCAAGCGTGTCGCTAGTGGGGTAGGGCGGCCGTGCTAGGCAAGACCGGGTTCTGCGATGCCAACCTGCTCCTTGAAGAAGGTGGCGCCGTGCTCGAGCGCATCGTTAGCTGCATCGAGCGCTTTGGTGTAATGCAAGAATGCATGGATCACGCCTTCGAACATCTCGAAGCGATAGGGGATCGCATACTGATCGCAGATGGCTGCGAGCGTGCTCGAGTCATCGCGCAGCGGGTCATACTCTGCTGCTGCGATATAGCAGGCAGGCATGTCGTGCGTCATATCGTTCAAGAAGAGGTTCGCGTAAGGCGAGGTCTTCAGCTCTTCGATGTCGTTCGCATAGAGCTGCTGATAGAACATCCAGTCCTCTTCGGCAAGGCCATCCCAAGGGCCACCGAGCAAGCGCATGGAGCCCGAATCGGTAAGGCCGAACCAGCCGTAGTAGAGCAGCAGGCACTTGATATGAGCGATCGAATCGGTGGTGTCGCGCAGGTAGAAGGTTGCGGCTAGGTTCAGATGTGCACCACCTGAATCGCCTGCGAACCCCATGCGCTCGGTATCGATGCCATAGGCTGCTCCTTCTTCGTGCAAGAACTGCGCAACGAAGGCGACCTCCTCCACGGCTGAAGGGAATTTCGCTTCAGGGGAGAGGCGGTAATCGACTGCCACGACGATCGCGCCTGTATTGCAGGCGAGGATGCGGCAGATGCGATCATGAGTGTCAAGGTTGCCGAGAACGAAGCCGCCTCCGTGCACGTAGACGATAACCGGAGTGGTTGGGCTTTGAGCTTCCTTGCCAGCAAGCGCTTCGTCGGTCGGATAGTAGAAGCGTACTGCCATGGGGCCATGAGGGCCGGTGAGCTCTTCATCGAAGGAGAGCTTC
Organism: uncultured Eggerthella sp.; assembly: GCA_902464295.1. Lineage (GTDB taxonomy): Bacteria > Actinomycetota > Coriobacteriia > Coriobacteriales > Eggerthellaceae > Anaerotardibacter. The sequence goes on along the minus strand of CABQIW010000007.1, from coordinate 28,756 downwards.
ATGACCGGGCCGCCTTCTACCCAGAACTCACGGCCGAGCACGTAGTTCTCACGCATGACATCGAATCCGACCGAGGTGTCATTCGCATCACCGGCGAGGGTGGCCTCTTTCGCGAGGATCGCCTTCATCTGAGGATTGATGCGAGCCAGTACATCAAGCTTGTTCACGAGTTTCTCCTTCTTTGGGTGGGGTGCCTTCGGTGGGAAGGCACCCCTTTGGACGGTAGATTGAGCAGAGACAGTGGGGAGTTTGTTCGGTGATCGTGTCTCAAGATCACCTGATCGAGCGTGCGAACCTTACGCTTCTTGCGCTTGAACGTCCGCTTCGATCTCTGATTCGACTTCTTCCTCGATGATGTCGTTGCGGTGCTTCTTGATGGAGCGGAGCAACATGACCAGGCAGAAGATGCCGACCACTGCCAGACCGATCTCGATACCGAAGATGCCGTTGAAGGCTGCGGTACCCTGAGCGTCGATCATGGATCCATACCAGGTGTGGATGAAGACGTCGGGCAGGAAGCCGATCACTGAGAGCAGGCCAGCTGCCGTACCGAAGATCTGCATGGGGATCTTCACTTCGGAGAGCGGGGACGAACCGATCGAGAACGCGCCGTAGGTTGCGAAGCCGAACAGTACGACCATGATGGATACGATGATGGCTGCATTAGGATCATGCGGATAGAAGATGAATCCTATCAGTACTGCGATCGCGAGGACGAATCCGCCGATGATCGCCTTCGAAGGACTCTTGATCTTCGTCGCTATGAAGCCGACGATCGGGCCAGCCAGAAGACCAATACCATAGGTACGGATGAGGCCGATCACGTTAACGAGGTTGCCATCTGCATTGAAGCACTGGGTCAGATACGGCGTGGTGTAGGTAGCGCCCTGATAGACCGCGTACACGCAGAAGTAAGCGACGCATGCCCAGATAACACCGGGGTGCTTGAAAGCTTGCACTGCCTCAGCGAGGCTGAAGAGCTTCGCATTCTTGTTGATCTCACCCTTGAAGTCGGGGATCAAGAAGAAAGCGATGATGCCCAGAACCGCGATGATCACTGCCAAGAAGATCAGCATGACCTGAACACCGGTAGCAGCATTCGCGATAGAAGCGATGATGCCTGCGTTGATGAGGCCGAGCACAAGGCCAGTAACGCCATAGATAGAGTAGGAGATACCGATCTTGGACGCGTATTCATCCTCTTCGCAACAGAGTCTGACGACCTTGAAGCGCGTACCCCACCAGATGAGGATGGAGGTGACGCCCATGGCGACGAAGAGCGCGAAGCAGACTTGGACCGAAGGAAGCGTGGCGTAGATCGCTACCAAGACCGCTGTGGTCAAGAAGCCGACCGTTGCCAGGGTACGCATGCGGAACTTGTCAGCTACGATGCCTGAAGGTAGATAACAGATCATCGCCGCGATGCCGTAGGCAGATACCATGAGACCGAGGTCTGCATTGGAACAGCCGAGTGCTTGCATCAGCGGATCATAGAATACATTCTTCAAATACATTGGTGCGTAGATGATCGATGATCCCATCGAGATCAAGATCACGAGCGCCCACTTGTGGAGCGTTGAGATGTCGCGGTACGTCACCTCACCTTTGCTCTTTGCTAGGAGTGACATTAGCGTCCCCTTTCCTTTTTCCTTGGCTACTCTTCAGAGTGCCGCCTTCTGTTTCCCCTCTGCTTACTTCGTTTTACGTTCGTTCGTTATCTCATAGTGCCCAGTTTTGCGATCTGTTGTTCGTTTGTCGCTTTGCTGTGATTCGTTCGCGAACTGGATCTTATGAACCAACGAAAAAGACGTAAGCTGCCAGCATTTACCGACGGGACCATCTTGCTTGAACGCGTTCATGAGCGCATCACCTGATGCGAGGGATTATGAGGTTGCGACCAAAGTGGGGAGTGGACTTTTTTTGGTGAGCGAGCGACATACTAAAAAACTAGTGATGCTCCTGAGCTTATGTTCTGTATGCTGATACTATACATAGAATGAAAATCCGACGAATAAACAGCGTGCATTCGTTTTGAGGAAGGGCAGCGAAAAAGGTAGATCACTATGCAAGATACTCGATCAGCTCTTGACGAAGTGGAAGAGCATGAGCCGATTCAGAGTGTTGACGAGAACACTTTGGGCGAATCACCAAAAAATACTACGAGACAACCCGTTGTTGATCGCTTGATGACCGTTCATCCAGCGCTCAAGTACCTTGGTTTCTCGCTTTTGATGGCCTATCACTATCTGATGTGGTTCTGCCCATCGAGCTTCTTCAAGACCGATCTTTTGGCTGCGAGCGTTACGGTGGCGTGGCTTTGGAATCTGGTCGGGACGGCATTCTTCATGATCGTTGCCGTGGTCCTCTTGGGGCGCAAGCGACATCTTTCTGATTACCCGTGGGTCATGAGGATCGTTACGGTGCTTCTGATCGTTGCGACCGCATTGTTGCTCTATGGGGCGCCTATCACGAGCTCTTCCTATGTGATCTATATATTCAGCTTCATCGCTGGCGGTCTTGAGGGCCTGATGTGGATCTTATGGGGCGAATCCTTGACACGTGCGCGAGCGAACTTCTCGGTGGTGCATATCGGCACCACGTTCGGCGCGACCGTGTTGGTGGTGATGGTCGTAAGCCTGTTCGTCCCTGCTGATTTCTCGCCGCTCTTCGTCATGTTGCTCGCAGCGCTGTCGGGCGTGTTCCTCTATGCGCATAAGAAGATTCCTACAACCTACCCTGTGCTCTTGCCACGCGATACGGTCAAGCCAGCCTTCTCGAGCGTATTGGCGGTCTGTAGCGTTGGTTGCTTTACGGGCGTTGCTTGCTATTACTTGGTAGCGATCGTACCGTGGGAGCATTTTGCGGTAGGAGAGTACATCTTCGTGATCGGGGTGGTGACGGGCGCTCTGCTGATCCTGCTCGTCTCAGGGCTTTCGGTGCTCTTCAAGGCGAAGGCTTCGATGTTCAAGCTCTTCCCGTACTATTTGGTCTTCGCTATCGTGGGACTTACCTTGTTCCAGAGTCACGAATCGCTCTATCCGCTCGCTTTCGTGGTGGGCTTGAGCGTGTCATCGCTCTTGGAGATCTCGCTCATCATGTACTTCGGAACGCTCATGCGCCGTGGCTTCTTCGCGCCGGCGCTCGCGGTCACGTTCTCGGTTGCTTCGATCCGTATCGGCATCGCGCTGGGAAATTGCCTCGGGCTCTTCTACGAACTTCATGCTGATATCGCGCAGTTTGCGGTCACGCCCACCACGCTCATCTTCATCTGTGTCCTGGCGTTCGTGCTGGTACCGGTCGGGAAGTTGGAGCCGCGCTTCATCGCGCTCACTACGGCACCCGTTGCTCCTTCGCAGATCGATACGATCTGCTCCCAGATCATCGCAGAGTTCAAGCTCTCCGAGCGCGAAGGCCAGATCCTGAAGTTGATCGCGCGGGGCAATACCGTGAACAGCATTGCGAACAAGCTGGTCATTTCGCCGCATACGGTGAACACGCATATTCGGCACATCTATGACAAGGTCGGCATCCATAAGCGCGGCGAGCTGCTCGAGTACATCAACATGAAGAAGGAAGAGCAGGTCTAGTGCGCGTTCAGGTAAGCGGGTGCTGAACCACGCTGCTCTGTGCCTCGCAGCAAGCAACGGATGGAAATGGCGTGCGTTGCGTCTTGGGTGCCATCTCAACATCGAGTAGAGATGCAACGCATATGCTTAGAAAGCACGAACAGAAAGAAGGTAGGGCATGAAAGTGGTCATCGTTGGTGGAGTAGCGGGCGGCGCGACGGCGGCAGCTCGTCTCCGGCGGTTGGACGAGCACGCGCAGATCATCGTGTTCGAACGCTCGGGCTATGTTTCCTATGCCAACTGCGGCTTGCCTTACTATATCGGTGGCACCATCGCCGAGCCTTCCGCGCTCACGCTCCAGACGCCGGAGAGCTTCCGTGCGCGTTTCGATGTGGACATGCGCGTGAACCATGAGGTGACCGCGCTCGACATTCAGGCGAAGACGCTCACCGTGAAGAACGTGCTTACGGGCGAGGTGTTCGAGGAGTCGTACGACAAGCTCATCCTCTCGCCTGGTGCGAAGCCCACGCAGCCACGCCTTCCCGGAGTGGGGCTCGAACATGTCTTCACGTTGCGTACCGTGGAAGACACGTTCCGCATGAAGGATTTCATCGACGCGCATCATCCGCGCACAGCCGTGATCGCGGGTGGTGGCTTCATCGGTCTTGAGCTGGCTGAGAATATGCGCGAGATCGGCATGGAGGTCACTATCGTTCAGCGCCCGCAGCAGCTCATGAAACCCTTCGACCCCGATATGGCGGCATTCATCCATGCCGAAGCGCGCAAGCATGGTATCAAGCTAGCGCTCGGTCATACCGTGGAAGGCTTTCGCGAGACGGGTGATGGCGTGGAGATGCTCTTAGCGGATACTGATCCGATACCGGCTGACATGGTGGTGCTAGCCATCGGCGTCACGCCTGATACGCATCTCGCGAGCGAGGCAGGTCTTGCGATGGGCGTGCGCGGTAGCATCTTAGTGAACGATCACATGGAAACATCCGCACCCGATGTCTATGCGGTTGGCGATGCGGTGCAGGTGAAGCACCTGGTGACCGGCGAAGAGACGCTCATCTCGCTGGCGGGTCCCGCGAACAAGCAAGGGCGTATCGCGGCTGACAACATCTGCGGGATCCCGAGCACCTATCGCGGTTCGCAGGGGAGCAGTGTCATCAAGGTCTTCGACATCACTGCGGCTTCCACAGGTGTCAATGAGACAGTGGCGAAGGCGGCAGGGCTTGCGGTCGATCACGTGATCCTCTCGCCTATGAGCCATGCGGGTTACTATCCGGGTGGCAAGCTCATGACCATGAAAGTGGTGTTCGAGAAGGAGACGTATCGCCTGCTCGGCGCACAGATCGTGGGGTATGAGGGCGTTGACAAGCGCATCGATGTGCTGGCAACGGCTATCTTCGCAGGCCTGCGTGCGACCGATCTTAAGGATCTCGATCTGGCTTATGCGCCACCGTATTCGTCGGCGAAGGATCCGGTGAACATGGCGGGCTTCATGATCGAGAACATCGAAGAGGGCATCGTGAAGCAGTGGTACTTAGGCCAGCTTGAAGAGCTGCAGGATCGAAGCGAGCGCGGAGAAGTTACCCTGCTCGATGTACGTACACCTGCCGAGATCGCGCTCGGGCGCATTCCTGGGTTCGTGAACATCCCGCTCGATTCCTTGCGCGAACGTGTGGGGGAGTTGGATCGCGAAAAGCCTGTCTATGTCATTTGCCAGAGTGGTCTGCGTAGCTATGTGGCGTGTCGCATCTTGGCGGGCAATGGCTTCGATGCATACAACTTTGCAGGAGGTTTCCGCTATTTCGAGACCGTGGTGAGAGACCGAGCGCTCATCGAAGCAGCCTTCCCGTGCGGGGCTGATCAGTAGCAGGAGTTTGTTCGTTATGGCAGAGGAGACACGAGCAGTTAATCCAGCGCGTGCAGAAACGCGTGCGTGCATCACGAAAGCTCTCATAAAGCTTACGCAGGAAAAAGCGCTCTCTTCCATCAGTGTAACGGAGCTTTGTCAAGCCGCGGGCGTTTCGCGCATGGCGTTCTATCGCAATTACCGTTCCAAAGAGGAAGTTTTCACTGCTCGGCTCGAAGAGGTCATCGCAGACTATGCGCGCGTCACCGAGCCGCTCTTGAAAGCGGGAACGCTTTGGTATGATGTCGGCCATTTGAGCATGTGCTTCGAATTCTTCAAGAATAATGCAGCGCTCATGAATTGCCTGTTTCGCTGCGGGTTCACGGGGCTGCTCGTGAAATCGATCTCCGATTTCCTGATCGGCCGCTATGGGAATGGCACCCCTGAGGGCAATTACATCTTAACGGCTTTTGCTGGCTCGCTCTGTGCGTGTTACCCGCTTTGGGCCAAGCGCGGTTTCAGGGAGTCGCCGCGGCAGATGGCTGAATTGCTCGGACGATTCTACACGGCCATCCCTTCTGCCAGTAGTTAGCGGCTCTGCTGTAAGCCATAAGCAGATCGGAGCCTTCGCAGTTTGCGACTTCTTGCAGTTTTCGCAAGGTATCTCAAGAACAGCTCGAACCCACTATGCGATCGACCTTACTGGTTGTTTTGCAAACGCTAGCTCATGCGCTTTTCTTGCTGAACAATTAGCGCCTTTCTGTAACACTCTGCGTTGTGGAGCAAAAAGACCGTTCTGTTAAACGTTACAATTTGTAACAGGAAAAGACAGGAGGCAGCATGCGCACAGCGGTGATAACGGATATGAATAGCGGGATCTCGACCGAAGAAGCAGCAGAGATGGGCATTCGCTCCATACCGATGCCTGTGCTGATAGATGGAGAGATCTATCTTGAAGGGGTCGACCTTGAAAGCGAGGGTTTCTTCGCGAGCCTGACCGAGGGCAAAGCGGTGACGACCTCGCAGCCTTCGCCAGGGGTCGTGTGCTCTGCCTGGGAAGAGGCTTTGAACGAGGGGTTCGACAACGTGGTTTACTTGCCGATGTCTTCAGGGCTCAGCCATTCCTGCGAATCTGCTCAGCTTGCTGCCGCCAACTATTCAGGACGCGTTGCGGTGGTGGACAACGGACGCGTTTCGGTGACCCTGCGAGCGGCCGTCGAAGACGCGCTTTCGATGGCGAATCAGGGAATGCCAGCGGCTCACATCAAATCGGAGCTCGAGCGAAGAGCGAAGCTTTCGAGCATCTATCTTGCTGTTGATGATCTGGGCTATCTGGTGCGTGGGGGAAGGGTCACGCCTGCTGCTGCGGCGCTCGCTTCTGTGCTGAAAGTAAGGCCCGTTCTGTCTATTCGAACCGGTCAGATCGAGCCGTTCTCGAAGGAACGAGGCATGAAGAAGGCGGTGGCGAAGATGTTCTCTGCAGCCAAGCACGATGCCAAGAAGGAGTTCGATCTCAAAGAGGACGAGTTGGTGGTAGGGGTTGCGAGCGCAGGGATAGACCCTGAGCGCGAGTTGGAATATCTCGAGCGAGCAAAAGCGGAGTTCCCTGATGCAAGGGTCTTCTTCAACCGGCTTCCCTTCTCTGTTGCCGTGCACACAGGGCCCGGCGCGCTCGGCATTGGTATCCACGCGCGTCCGAAACAGTTGGCGAATCTGGATTCGTCGAGCGCTGAGCAGCAAGGTAGCACTCAGGCCGAAGCAATGCTTGGCGAATAGCCTGAAACGAATTGACCGACCTGGAACTTCTTTCAAAGGAGCTTAGCCTATGATCCGCATCATCACCGATTCCACTTCATCGCTTCCGAAGGATCTGCGTGAGAAACATGGCATCCATCTGCTCAATCTTGTGGTCAATCATGGCGGCGTTAGCCATGTGGAAGGGGAGATGGATCTCGATGCGTTCTATGCTGATATCTACGAGATGGCCGACGATATTCCCACGTCAAGCCAGCCTTCAGCGCTAAGCGTGGAGACTGCGCTTGAAGAGGCGGCTCTGGCTGGCGATGAAGTGCTCGGAATCTTCATCAGCGGAAGGATGTCGGGCACGTTCGAGGGGGTTGCGCGCGCAGCGAGAGAAACAGCCAAACGTCATCCCGATTTCAAGTATGCGCTCATCGATAGCATGACCAACTGCATGGAGTTAGGCTGGGCGGTCGTCGCAGCATGCGAGGCGCGCGATGCGGGTGGAAACCTTGAGGAGTGCGTCGAGGCAGCCACGCATGCGATGTCTTCGACGCGTTTCATCTTCGCGCCCGAGTCGCTCAAGTTCCTGGAGAAGGGTGGCAGGATCGGTAAGGCTTCTGCGCTGTTGGGCAACATGCTGAACATCTCACCTATCCTTACGGTGAAGAATGGAGAGGCTGCGACATTTTCCAAGGTAAGGACCCAAAAGAAAGCGCTCACCAAGATGGTCGACGTGTTCAAGCGCGATGTAGAGAACTATGGGTTGCGCAATGTTGCCGTTCGCTATATCGGCTCGTGTGTTCCTGCGTTCGAGTGGGCACGCGAGGTGATCGATCCCTTGGTGGGGAAGACCGTGATGGTGCTTCCTGCAAGTCCAGTGATCGGCGTGCATGTGGGTCCCGCTATGGGGCTTGCCTACGAATGCGCCGCGCCGATCGAAGGCAAGTTCGTAACTTCACCCGAGATCATTACTTCGTAGTTGCTCTTGCCGCCCATATCGCAAGGTGATCGTTTTGGCGCGGACCTGCGTGTTCGCTCGGTGCCTTCTGAAGCGATCGTTAGCGTCTTACAATCCCGTCATAAACCGCACAGCGTGACTTCTGGACGCTAGACTGCATCGTGTAGTTAGGTGTCTTGGATAATTCGTTACCTTCAGCGAATTCCAGGAAAGCGCATGGCGAAAGGCGGTGGACTAGATGGGTGCTCTAGGCTCTTTTCTCTCGAGCTTCTCTGAAAGCTTTACGGCTGCGGTGATCATGTGGCCCTTTCTGTCTTTCCTTCTTACGATGCCCATCCTGGCTTTCCTCTATCATCGTGATGGAAGGCTGCGCTTCGCATCGGCGGCGGCCGCCTATTGCAGTGTGCTCTATCTGGCGGGACTGGCTTGTTTCACGCTCTATCCGCTTCCAACAGGCGATGCGGGGCCGGGCATCACCTATGGCATTCCACCCCAGCTCAATCCGCTCAATTTCATCTTCGACATCGTGAAAGATGGTTGGAAAGCGGTATTCCAGACGTTCTTCAACGTGGTGCTCTTTCTGCCGTTAGGTTTTATCGCGGGGCGGTTCTTGCAGATGAAGCTGCCTACTGCGACCATCCTGGCGCTTGTCGTGAGCTGCTTGATCGAGACCGCGCAACTCACGGGGCTTTTTGGTATCTACCCCTATGCTTATCGTACTTTTGAAGTGGACGATATCATCTTCAACACCTTAGGTGGCGTGTTGGGGTGGTTTTGCGCGAAGCTCTTCGCGCGAGCGCTGCCACAAGCACCGGTCGGCTCGCCCGAGATCACGCATGATCCAGGGCTGATCCGACGGGTCGTTGCACTTTGGATCGACCTCATCCTGATCGGGCTGGTGACGTTTGGCCCTTGGATGTTTTTCGATCTTGCAAGCGAGGTTTTCTGTAAGCAGGCGTTCACGTTGTTCGGAATGAATGCAGCTCAAACTGAAGGTGTGCTCACACTCGTCTGCTTCGCGATCGCTTTTGGTGGGATCGAGGCGGTCTTTCCTTGGCTCAAGGGTGGCAGCACGCCTGGCGGGCTTATCGTGCGTATGAGCTTTGAGACGAAGGAGCGTTCGGGAGGAAAGCGTGTGCTGTTCTATGGCGTGCGCGGAGTTTTCTTGATCCTTCTGTTCACCTTGCCGCAGATCATGATCCTGTTCACGTTGGTCTTCTATCTCATCGCCCGCAAGATGCCCTATGACTATCTGCCCGGATGATGCACAGCTCGTTTTATTCGATGGTTTATCTGATCGTTCATCCTCTATAATAGTTCCATCAAACGACACTATGTCACTTAGAGGAGTGTTCGTATGAACTATCGGAAGCTTGTTATCCTAAGACCATGAAATTATTCGCTGCAATAAAGATGTATTTGTTCGATCAGCAGACCTGGGAGGATATCTGTGATCGATGCGGACTTTGCTGCTATGAACGCGAAGTTTCGGTAGAAGAGAAAAGCCTGAATGCTCTTGGGTTATTGCTGAAATCTATATCAGTTTCAGGTAATTCTCTCGACCTGGAAAAAAATGACAGAATATCTGAAAGAAGAAGGCTACAGCAACTGTGCGTAATCTTATTTGAGAGAGCTTTCATCGTAGGTTAACCCGTGAACACGCTCTAGCAAGTTCAAGAATTCTTGCGCAGACATGGCTTTGACGGGTGATCTTTCAATTAGCTCTTTGTCACGCGTGATCAGATACTTTGCAGGAATATGCTTCGAAGCGTGCGCGATCAAATAATCCTCTATATCGCTCCAGTCGGATTCCAGCGCCCTGCGAAGATCCTCTGCATAGGTGCCGCACACCATAAAGACATCCAATGTTGCAAGAAGAGCGCGCTTCACCTCTTCTGCAGAGGCATGCTTTCTTAAGACATAATAGGCATCCGCATACGACTGGGTGCTCACCCAAATCTGCAGATCCCCAAAAACAGCAGCGATACAAAGTTTTTTGATGTCATTGACGTAGGGTTTCCTGACGGCAACTAGATCGATGAGCGCGTTGGTATCAAGCAATATCTTCATATTTATTTGCCCTTACTGTTTGCACATATCGCTTGTCTGCTTTGACATCATCAGGAATATCAAGATCGAGCATGCAGTTCTTGAACATGCTTTTGATCAACTGCTTCTGGTCTTTCGACAAAGCTCTTTTCTTTTGCTTGCTTTTAGCTGGGTGAGCTGTTGGCAACGCATGCTCTTCAAGAACATATTCAAATGCAGCATTCACTAGATCGCTCGTAGAAGCTCCAAGTGATGCTAATTGGATGCTCGCCTGCGTATAGAGTGCATCTGGGATTCGTGCAGAGATCATCTTGCTCATAGATGCCCTCCTTAATGTGTATGACGTATGACAATTATATCATATTTTGTGACTATTTCTTTGTAGAAGGCCTATGAGATCGTGCGCTCGAAACGATGATCTAGTCTCCAATTTCCTTTTCCTTGAAGCGCGTTAGGCCGTCGTTGAGCGCCTTGATGTTGCGGCAGTTGATGGCCGTGAAGAGCGCGGTCATAAGGGCGAGGATCACCAAATACGTGATAGTGAAGCCCACCCATGCCCCAATGTTGTCCGCTGGAAACCAGTCGAAGACAGCGCCGAACGCGGCAAGCAGCGCATAGAGACACACGCCGAAGAGGGCAAGGCGCGGCCCATAGCCCATTCGCTTGATGAGGACTGGCGTGAAGAACACGGATTGCAGCACGGCACAGACCAGCATCCCAACTCCGATGGAGAGACACATGATGATGCCAGGTTTGGCCGCTTCATCGGCGAATATCAGCCCGAAGACGCAGCTGAAGAGCGTGAACAGCGTGAACATGATGCAGAAGTTTATGGCCAAGTCCTTCACGGCCTTACCTATCGATGTCCCTTCCGGGTCTATGATCCTGTTCGTCATGACCTCCTCCTTTTCTTGAGCGTTACACATTGAGACGCTGCTTGATATCCTTGGCATACTTTCGGGAAACGACAACTTCCTCTCCGTTGTCCAACAGGGCAAGAAGCCTGCCGCCCACATACGGACGCAGGCTCGTGACTCGGCACAGGTTGATCAGGCAGCCTTTGGCGGCGTATATGAAAGCACTGCCTTCCAGCCGTTGTGCAAGGTCAGCGATACTGAAGGGGACTTCCAGCACGCTGCTTGCCGTATAGGCGAACGTGTGGCGATCCACCGATTCGAAGTAGAGGATATCTCCAGCGGGAACCATGACCGAGGTACCATCGTGCTTTCCGACGATGCGGCGGTCGTGTATGCGCAGCGTGGCTACGATCGCAGCAATGTGCTCATCCACCTCGACGCAACGTATCAGCACTTCAGTTTCGGTTAAGTCCTCGTCTGTCTGGATGCTCAGCTTCATGGGCTCCTCCTTCTTGTTTGCAACGATAGCGAAGGGGAGTGTCTGTGGGAAGCACTTCGAGCTTGAAATGCACTGCCGTAGGGCCAAGATGCACAGCGGATGCGAGCAGCTCACGGCAGGTCCTTGTTCGACCATGGCCATGATGGAGTAATCATCGTGGATGACGAAACGTACGCCAGGTGCTTGCTGTTAGAGCGAGCTGGTGATAAGGGTGCCAGTCTCGCCTCTAAGGCCTTCAGCAGCGTGATCGAGTGAGGTGATCAATGCGCTGCCGCCAGGATGCGCCTCGACGAATTCGATGCAGGCCTCAACTTTCGGCAGCATCGAACCGGGAGCGAACTGCCCTTGCTTGATGTATTCGCGGGCCTCCTGGCTGGTCATGGTGGAAAGTGCATGCTGATCGGGAGTGTTGTAATTGATGAAGACATGCTCGACGGCAGTTAGGATGATGAGCATATCGGCCTTCATCTTCCAAGCGAGGATCGAGCTGACCAGATCCTTGTCGATGACCGCTTCGACTTCGGTGTAGATATCGTTTTGTTCTGTTACGGGCACTCCGCCGCCTCCACCAGCAACCACCACATAGCCTTCATCCATGAGGTCGCGGATCGCATCGATCTCAACGATGTGCTGTGGGCGAGGGCTTGCCACTACGCGTCGCCAGCCGCGACCAGCATCTTCTTTCACGGGAACGTTCTCGGTAGCGCTGAGCTTTTTTGCTTCGGTCTCGGTCATGAACGATCCGATGGGCTTTTCGAGATCGGTGAAAGCGGGGTCGTTCGCATCGACAACAACATGCGTGACTACATCCGTTACTGATCGCATGATGTTTTGGTTCTTCAATTCGTTCATGAGCGCTACGGTGAGTTGTGCGCCGATATAGCCTTGGCTCATCGCGTTGCAGTCTTGCAGTGGAACGAAAGGGATCGTGTCCGGGTCGTCCTTCGAGGCAATGGTGAACGCTTCATCGATGACGCCAACCTGCGGGCCATTTCCGTGCGTTACCACAACATTGATGCCTTCTTTTATCATGAGTGCGATCTGATGCGCCGTTGCTTCAACCTTCTTCGTGAGCTCTTTCGGGTTGGTGCCGAGCGCATTTCCGCCTAGTGCGATGACTACTCGTTTTCCAATCAAATCTAGCTCTGACATGGTGTTTCCCCTCGTTCGTCTCTTCGGTGGGTTTCGGCGTGTTCGTGGTGAGCCGCCTGCCATTCAGCTTACGGTAAATGCCTTACGAGGTGATGCTCGGATCGTATTCTTTTAAGAGCTCCAGCAGCTCTTCTGCGTGGGAATGGCGTTTCTTGGTGGCTGTTCCCACGATGGCGATGGAATCGTAGTTGCCATATTTCTTGAAGAAATCGGGAATCGCGTTATCCGCCTTAAGTTCTGCGGCGTACTTCTTGAAGTATTCTTCGTAGGGCATGCCTGCATCTAAATAGGCGTCAAGCAGCGATTTCGTGGGGGAGTATTCGACATCGTGCACGTAATCGGCATGGGCGATCACGTGGGTGAAATATTCGAGGTCTTCTTGTTTGGTGAAGCCTGAAAGCTGATTCGTGTTTCTGAGGCGAATGTCGAGCACGAGCGTTGCCTTCCATCCGAGTATCTTGTTGAAGAATTCTTCTGCGGTTGTTTGATATGCGCTCAGTACATTGATCTTCATGTTCGCCCCTCCAGTTGTACGCTCGCCAGCTTCGCTTTCGCGATTCCAACACGCTTCAAGTCTAAGGTACGATCAAGCTCTAGTTCGATGGCAGTAGGTTCGCGTTACGGTCTTGATGATTGCGCGTTACGGAGCGTTTCGCTAGAAAGGGACAGGAGAACGCTATTTTGTGGACGGCAAGGCGTTCTGTAGAGCACTAAGAAGATCTGTGCTGCGTTTCCCTAAGGGTTTCCTTATGTTCACAAATCATCGACCGATTGATTGCGGCGTCTGAGCTGGCGATTGCTTGTTCTAGAATCAAGGCTGCTCAAGATATTCAGCAAGGTACGAGCTTCAACAACGTACGAGCAGGTGTAACGAGCAAGATAAAACGCAACAGTCTGCACAGATGGGTTCAGCATGAGGCAGATCGGAAGAATAAAGGGAAAGCCGACGCTTGGAAAAGACTCGATCGTGGTCGGGTTCTCGCTCTTCGCGATGTTCTTCGGTGCAGGCAATCTGATCTTTCCTCCAACCTTAGGGCAGTTGAGCGGCGACCTTTGGGCGTGGGGATTGGTCGGGTTCCTGCTCGTTGATGCGGTTCTCTCGTGCCTCGGCGTGTTCGTGGTAAGCCGCTTGGGCGGCCCGCGCGGAGCCTTCGATGGGACGCTCGGAAAGATCGGCGGCACGATCCTAACGACGGTGGCTATCTTGTGCCTTTGCGTTGTCTTCGCCATGCCGCGTACGGCTGCTACCACCTTCGAACTATCGGTCGCGCCTTATCTCGGCGAAGACGCGAATTCCTTTTTGGTTCCGTTCTCAATCTTGTTCTTCGTGATCGTGTATCTGCTCACCTGCAGGAAGTCACGCGTAGTTGATATCATCGGCAAATTCTTCACGCCGACGTTGCTTGTTGGCGTGCTCGTGCTGATCGTGGCGGGGATCGTCGCTCCTATAGGAGAGATTCAGCCCTCGCAAACGGATTACGTATTCCAGGAAGGTATTCGCTCGGGTTACCAGACCATGGATGTTCTTGGGGTCGCTGCGTTTTCCATCATCATCCTGGATTCTGCCGTTGTGAAGGGCTACACCGACCCCGGTAGGAGTTCGGCGCTTCTTGCACGCGCGAGCATCGGGGCGGTAGTGATGCTCGGGTTGGTCTATGGTGGACTGACCTACCTTGGCGCGACATCGGTATCGCTGGGGACGGGCATGTCGCAGGTTGGGCTGCTCGTTGCTATCGTCGAGAGCGTTTTAGGCGATGCGGGCAAGATCCTGTTGAGCGCGATCGTGGCGCTTGCGTGTGTGACTACAGCTGTTGCGCTGGTAAGTTCGGCCGCGGATTTCTTTAGTCGGTTGTTCAAGAACAAGATCTCCTATCAGGCGCTTTTGATCATAGACTGCGTGATAGGTGCGCTGATCTGCGACATTGGCCTCGATAACATCATTCGTTTCGCCGATCCAGTGCTGGGTGTGGTGTACCCGCCCTTCATCACCGTGGTGGTGCTGCTCGTTTTCAGGAAGCAGATCAAGCGGCGCGAAGTCTATCAGGGGGCTGCCCTCGGTGCGCTTGTGGGCGGGATCGTGGTCGAGCTGGCCGTGACCAATGTGGCGACCATCGTTCCGCTCGAACTGCTCCCGCTTTCTTCGATGGGCTTCGGCTGGATCGTGTTCGCTCTTATGGGCGCCTTGGTCGGAATGGTGGTGGGTCTCACCAGGCGTAAAGCTTGAATTGACTTACAATGGGACCAGCCAAGAATTCACTCCGCAAGGATCAGCATGACGAACAATATGCCACCCGAACTGATAACTCAAGTCTGCTGCCACAAAGCCAAGGATGTACATGACGAACACCACGACAGCGAATACGCCACCTGAACCGCCAAAACAACCTAAGCCTTCAGTTGCCCTATCGTCCTCGAAAGCCGAGCGGATCTTCCTGATCATTTCGTGCATCTGCATTATTGGTGGGGCTGTGCTCTTCATCTACGGCGAACAAGCCATAGGAATCGGACAGGAAGGTGTGGTGAACAAATTCCTGGGGAGCTTCGGAATGGCAGTGGCGAGCATCGGCATGTTCATTGTCGGTTGCTTTTTCGTGAAGCGCATCGTGCTCGGCCTCAAGTCTATGAATGCAAGCGAGCGTTCGACCACGCGTAAGGCTTTTGTAAAGCAGCTTTCGATCGCGGCTCTTAATGTTCTTGTGTATGGCACGCTGTTCATCTTGCTCTTGGGAAGTCTTACTGCGTTAGATGGCGCAAGCGTGGGAACGTACTTCGTTGTATTTGCGGTATGGGCTGCTTGCATAGCGCTATTCGCTCTCTACCGGCGGCATCGAAAGAAGCATAAGGTTTCATATGAGCTCCTTAAGCAACCTGCGATAACGGTATTCCTCTTTTTGTTTGCAGCTGTGATCCTCGTTGTATTCATCAGGTCTGATGCTCCTGATTCCTTTCAGGATCTGATCGAAGGTCCTGAAACAGCCGAGGTGCTTTTGGTTGAAGCTGATGTCGATCATCCTTCTGCTCGTTATAGTGCGATCATGCAGGATCAGCATGTCCTTACATTTTGCACCGCTGACGAAGAGCGCATCGTGCTCGTTGTGCCGGAAAAGGATATTGCAGCGGCTAAAGTGATCAACGACTATGGGAATTTTGTCTATCTTACCTATTATCCGCGCACCCAAGTGTTCTGCGAAGCAATGCCTTGGGAAACTGGAGCGCAGGACATGGGACCCGATCTGCTTGAGAAGTTGGTAGAAGAATATGATTTCGAGCTGTAAGAGGATTTGAACAGGAATAACTAATGGATGAACAGCGCAAACGAGACCCGAGCGCCTTGCTCTTGTGGAAGTAGCAAGACGTTCGGGTTGGCAGAAAGCGCCTTACTGGTAGCGACGGTGGCGGGGGAGCGCGAGGATCAAGCTCAGAAGAGAAACTACTTAGGTGATCTTGCCCATAAGAAGGATTGTCATCCATCCTCTTCAGAGCGGTCCTCTTTAAAAGTCATCTAAGATTTCATCATCTTCGTCAAAGTCATCGTCTTCGTAGTCATCCTCATCGTAATCATCGTACTCGTCATACTCATCGTCGAAGTCGTCATCGAAATCAAAGTCATCATCTTCATCGCTGTATTCATCATCGAACTCATCATCGTATTCATCATAGAAGTCGTCATTTTCGAAATCGTCAGAGCCTTTGAGATCGTTGTTGAAGGAAGTAGATGAATGCATGCTCCGAGGTTCGTTTTCTACCTCGAGCTCATCGAGCTCTTCGTCCTCTTTTTCCAGGTGCTGAAAAGCTCCATAAAGAAAGAGTGCTTCGGCGCTGTGATTGAAATCGAACATGTTGCTTCCTCGCTTTCGCTGGTTCCCTTCCATTCTAGCCTGCTTTTGTTGGGTGCTAACCGAGCGGCTTTCGCTAGGCGTCGATCGAGAGCACTACCAGACATAAGGAATCAAACGATAGCGCACTTTTGCCCGTTCTTGTTTGGAGCGACAATGATAACATCTTTGATGTTTGTCGTTCGGTAAAGGTGCCACCTGTATGTCATTTGCGAAAAGAATCAATGAGCTTGTTAACGAAAACCAAGCCTACGCAGTATTTTCTTTTATTGTGGTTCTTCTGAGTCTTGTTCCGCTCACCATGAAAGAGACAACCTCTTTTCTTCTCGCGATAGAGTACGCAACTACAGCTGTGTTCATCTTTGAATACTTAGCAAGATGGTTGTCGTCTGAGATTACGTTGAAAAGGGGAAAGCTTTCGTTTTTGATCTATCCTTTTACGCCGATGGCCATCATTGATTTATTGACAATCTTGCCAACTTTTATCCTTATCAATCAAGGGTTTAAGGCGCTCAGGATCATTCGTCTTGTCTTGATACTTCGTTTATTTAGGTTCGTGAAGAAGTCGAAGAGTTTTTCTGTCATTACTGAAGTGATTCGTAGGGAGCGAAGCGTTCTCGGTGTTGTGTGCTTGATAGCTGTTGGCTATATATTCTTGACAGCGTTGATCGTTTTCAACGTCGAACCTGATACCTTCGACAGCTTTTTTGATGCGATCTATTGGGCGTGTGTCTCGCTCACGACGGTTGGATACGGTGATCTGTATCCAATATCAACCTTGGGAAGAGCGATCGCGATGCTCTCTTCTTTGGTTGGGATCGCTATTATTGCTTTGCCTGCCGGCATCATTACGGGAGGCTATATTGATGTGATGAGGGAAAAGACGAGCAGGAGTGACCAATGGACGAGCAGCGCAAACGAGAACTGAAGGAAGCGTATCGCAACAGCCGACTTCCTATGGGTGTGCTGTCGTTTTGCTGTGAGCCTACGGGGGAAAGTTTCCTTTTGGCATCGCGCAACATCCCAGCCGACACCAACAGTGTGACGTTCAAGCTGAACTCAGGCTATCATCCCAACCGACATCTTCTGGAGCTGTGGGAGCGTTATGGCGAAGAGGGATTTGTGGTCAAGGTGCTGGAGACGCTCGACTATCGCGACGAATCGGATGATCTTGCCGACTACAAGGATGAGCTCGATCAATTGCGCGATCTTTGTCTTGAACGCGATCCGAACGCCTCGCTCTTGTGGAAGTAGCAAGACGTTCGGGTTGGCAGAAGACGCATCCTACTGATAGCGACGGTGGCGGGGGAGCGCGAGGATCACGCTCAGAAGAGCTACGACGATCACGCTCGTACCAGCAGCGCACACTGCTTTCAGGTGGATCGCAGGAATACCCATCAAGATGCCGATGATGTAGGGGATGAGCCAGGCAAGCCAGACCACCGTGCTGAAGGTGTGGAAGCGCTTTTGCGCCTGTTCGCTGCCACGCAAATAGGTCCACGTTGCCCACGTTGCGTGAACGAGCATCAAAACTATAGCTACTACGCCTGTGATGCCGTGGACGCCCATGCTGCCAGCAGTTTGCGCGGCCATGGAGCTCATCATCAGCGTGCCTGTTGTGTCGCAGGCAAGTCCGATCCAAAAGAGCGTTATGTATTTCCGTGTGAGCGTGCCGCTGCGGCGCTCTCCGAAAACACCCCAGGTATAGAACACGAGCGCGGCGCTGATCGCGATCGTTGAGAGAATAAGAAGCGGTGACATGATGACCTCATTTCTTTTCTTGGACCGTCTCTTCGATAGAGTTCGGTTTTCTATTTGGTGTTTGCAAAATGAACATGATTCATTTATTGAACAGTGTTCATTTTAGAATCATTTTGTGGGGTGTCAAGATATTTGAACGAAGTTCATAATGTCGTTATACTGGTGTCGGGTTCCCGATTTAAGGACGCTTGAAATGGGCAAACGATCAGTTATCACCAGCGAAGAAATACTCGAGCAGGCCTATCAGCTTGCCTGCGAACAGGGGCTTCAGTCGCTCAGTATTCGTTCGATCGCTGCTGCCTGTGATGTTTCGGTGGGGACGGTCTACAACTCGTATGCGAGCAAGACTGAGCTGGTTAACGATGTGGTGGGTATGTTCTGGCAGCGAGCTTTCGCGGAAACCATGAAGACGCTTGCCGCGCATGAGGGTAATAATTTCATTGACTTTTGCGAGGCGCTTTCGCAGAGCCTTAAGAGCGCGCTCAAAGAATTCAGAAAAGAGTTCCTTTCCGATCTTTCTGCGCTTAGCGAAGGTGATCGCCTTTCGGCGCAGAAGCGCGAGCAGCAAAGCTTCATCCATGCGCGTGCAGGAATAAAACAGGCACTGCTCAGCGATCCAAAGATCAAGCAGGATCAGCTAACGGGTGCGCTGGCTCCAGATGCTCTTGCGGCGCTCGTCTGGGAGACCCTGATAGATTCCGCGCGCGATGACATGAGCTACGACAAGACCCTCTTCGAACTCCTTCGAACTGCCTTGTATTGAGCCGTTAACACTCTGCGCTCTTGCAAGAGATCAAGCAGGTCGTGCTTCTAGTCGAATCCCGGATCGGTCGGCAAGCTGCTGGTAATCCGGGCCGAACCAAAGTGGCAGCTCTTCTTGGCGCACAATGAGTGGCATGCGGTGATGGATGGTTGCCATGTCTGCATTTGCCTCAGTTGTCACCATAGAAAAGGTATCTTCGCGCCACGTGCAGCCGATGAAGATAATGCTCTGACCCAGAACACGGAATTCATATTGGCGTTTGATGGGCTTTCCGGTTTTGGGCGAGGGATAGGTTTCTTCGCGATGTGTTTCGAAGAAAGCGGGGACGGGAAGAACGCAGCGCCGATGTAGCATGGATTCTTGCCAGGTTGGCTTTGCGGCGCTTTCGATGCGCGTGTTGAATACAACGCCTGGTTTCCAGGATTCCTCGAATCCCCACGAAAGCTCCCGTACTCCTAGCGATCCTGGTGTGAAAGCGGAAGAGAGCGCGTAAGATGGCGCAGTCATCGAAGCCGATGATTGCGTAGCAGTATCAAAACTAGGCACGATGAGGGGAGCGACCGACTTCGGATAAGCTTCCGTCGTTCGAACCGGCCAGTCTGGGTTGAAGTTCAGCGGAGCTCCAACCTCGAGCTTCAGCACAATGTCGAGCACTTCGTCGTAGGTAAATATGATACATCTTTTACACATGGTTCAATAGTATCAGCGAATGTTCGCAAGTTGCACGTATAAGATATAGTTGATATTCACCCACGATTCTTTGATATGCATACAGCGTCTCGATTTCTTTTGCGGTTTCGTCTTTGATCTTCTGCAAACGGGGCGAACGTAAATATGACAGAGCGATTGGAAGGGGATTACGTGAAGGGCTTTAGCCTTGATATACTGGATCGCTCTCATGCCGATCAGCAGCGTGAAGAGATTCCGAAGCAACTTCAAACGCCTGCGCCGTCGGACGCTTTTAGTGTCTATTTGCTCTTCAATCTTGAAGCCGCTTATGATTTCGGCCACGTGATATTGGCGCTGGGACCGATGGATGGCTCGCTTGAAACGTATTCGTTCTATCGGCAGGGTACCGCCATCAAAGCACTGGCGCTCATGGCGTGCCTTGAGCACCATCTTACCTTCGAGCAGATTGAGGCTTCATCGGGTTGGATCGTGCATGGTCAGCCCGGCAATTATTGGAACGAACACGTGAATGCAGCTCTTGCGCTCTGGTGCGCGAAGGAGGTCTTCGATCAGATACGATCATTCGCCGAAGCAAAGCGAGCTAATCCTGGTGTTTATGACCTCTTTTCGTACAACTGCCTTACGTTCGTTAGCGAGGCGCTTGCGCAGGGCGGTGTCTCTTTGGAAGTTGGAAGTGGCAAACGGTTGCGAACGTTTATTCCGCGCAATGCGTTTCGTCACGTGAGCCAAGTGACGGGTGCACATAAATTGGGAGCATGGAAATACTGGTTCCCTCTTGCACAGCCGCCAGAAAACGGGCTCCGAACAATCTCCGACACGCCTGGCAAGGACCGCCCTTTGAAATAGCTTTTGATCCTATGTATGAAGAACATGCGTTTCATTAAAAAAGCATAAGATTCTAGGAGTGGTGACCCATATTAGGAACATACAAATGGTCAATATCCAAAGGCTTTTCGTGTGCGTTGGGTGCCTGACTGGACAATATATTTGCGTACGGGTCTTTTGGATTAAAGGAGCGCTGAGGCTTATCTTCAGAAAGTATGGGATGAGCGACGGTAAGAGCTTTGTAACAAGCTAAGTCTTTTGTGTGGTGGTGTGCAGAGTCAAGATCCCATCATTTGTCACTACTGAAGAGTCTTCGCTTAGTGACCTAGAGCCATATATAGCTATCGTTTTAGTGGCAGGCGAGTCTTCTACGCAAATAACTAAGGCTGCATCAGGCCCATTGTCACTTCCTGCGAATGTATCAATCATCAAATCGTGATCATCTTTTGATTTAAGAGGATTGAAGTCACAGATTTTATTGATGCAAACTTTGTATCTATCCTCGTTGAGAATCATCTTGTTCTTCTTTTTTCATTCACTCATCCCACCAATCGGACTCCTCGGGCGTTACTACCGTAACAGGACGCCATTTCACATTTTCCGACAGGACAAATAGGTTTGCCTCGATTTCAAGTGGATGCTCTCGCTCTTCTGGAGTGAGCCAACAGTCGTTTATTAAAACCCATCCATGAGCCGTCTTTTCGAGATTAGCTTCATAAAGCGGGCATCCCCCTTGGAGCCACCCCAAGCTAATATCAAACGCGCTAACGTCACCAAATCGGAGCTGAACTTCGGGCCATTGGCCTTGCACTTGCAATCCCACCTGAATGTGATTATTAAGGCATTCAGACCTTCTTTGAGGCGCCCTAAATTCAAGTCATTGTTATCGCAATTTCCGAGCGCATCATACGAATAGCTGGCGACGAACCAGTCGTGGAAATGCTCAACACGCTCAAGCATTCTCTTGACATCGTTTTCGGTCTTGATATCTATCCAGCTCACAGTAAACACTTACTTAGAATTGACGAAGTTAATGTGCTTCGATGATGCAGCATAGAGGAACGGCATCCTGTCCTATAAAAGACCCTCCTAAAGGAGTTGATCAGATTATAGTTAAAGCATAGATAACAGGAGAGGACAATGGATAAGCAAGAAACAATATTTAGCGTAGAGGTCTGTGATGCCTGGTGCATGTTGATATCCAGATTCGAGATTGCCCAAGATGTGGCTGGACGATTCAGTAGATATGTTGAGAGAGAGCAGATGTTCAACCTGCGTCTCGACAAAGATCTTGAAAAGGCAACCAAAGTATATGTGAGCGATAGCCAGATGCAAGCGTTTGAAAAGGCAATGAAAGAGTTTGCTATTGAAGATAGGTACACTCACTATCCGAACTGCGACATAAGGTATATGACCTTAGACGGGACAAGTTGGGTCATGTCTTACAACGGAAGACAGATTCAAGGGTCTAATTTCGGTCCAGAAGGATTGCATGAACTTGCGATGGATCTCCAAAAGATCTTCGGAGCTGATGATCTGCCGAGGTATTTGAATTACCCAGAAGGCTTCGACGTGAAGGTTTGTCCAGATAGCCGTATATTTCTAGTTTACGAAGTGCACACATTGTGCCCTGATGATTATTATGAAGACGAAGTTGAGGATATAGAAGAAAGGCTAGAGGAGCGGAACGCCAGAATCAAAGCAGCCTCCAAAGAAATGCTGTATGACGTACGTCTTTATGCTGAAAAGCACCCTGAAATAAAGGATTATGCAGCCATCTTGCAAAAGAATGGGATAGAGCTCGATATGGAGAAGATGAAAACAGCGGACGTTAATTGCCTCAATACTGAGTGCATCATGGCGCTGTTTGTTGCAGTCTCTCGCATGGATCATCTGGGAGATAGCGACTACTTCAGTGAATGCTTCAAAGATGGCACTTTCCGAGCGTGGCTCCAAAGATTGAACGACGCGACGAGAGAAGAATGGTGAGCAAGGATGCGCCTCAATGGTAGTTGTTTTGGCGAGAACCAAAGAATCTCGTCAAGGCTATTGATGACTCGGATACTAATAGACATCTAAGTTATCAACTAAGTGACAATAGCTTTTCAAGCGGATATGGAAACGAAGTCGTTTAGGCTTGCAATCTACATGAACCTCAAAACTGAATCGGTAACCAGACTGATGGAATGAAGAGGAGGTAAGCAAGGAATGGCGTGCGTTAGAGTATCTTAAGACAGAAGCCGATATTGCCGCATATCCGAATGCCGCTCTTAAGGATGACGGAATATCTGTGATCGTGCCATCCTCGCTTGAGCAAGGGAAATGAGGCAGTTCACAAAAGGACCAGGCATCATTCGCTATGGTCTTTACAAAGCGTTACTCGTTACGAAAAACCATTCCTTTGATGCGGAACAAAAGTCGTGAGAGCTTTTAAATTGAAACTGGATGTTGTAACAGGAAATTAAGGCCTTCGCAAAGACGGTCTTTTGCGTTTAGAATTTGGGAAAAGTACTCTCAAAATAGTAAGATTACTCTTTTTTGAGAATCGAGAACAATAGAGATTTATGAGGTTAAGGATGATATGACCGAAATAGAATCAGGAGACATTGAGAACCAAGAGAGCTTTGATGTCGAAAGATGGCGCATCGAAAATCCGCCCGACTATTTTAAGGCGGCAAAGTTACTCATGCAGTTCGATACGGGCGTTGCGTCGGATACTGCCTTTAAAGCCATTTTTCAAATCTACAAACTCTATATCCCGGACAAGTTGTTTAAATATCAAAGTCTGGGGCTTGACTCAAGGGTCGATGAGCTCAGATTCGAGACACTGCGGAACAATCGAATCTATACGTCTCCGATACAGGATTTGAATGATCCTTTCGATTCGTATTGCTATTTTTATAATGCTGGTGAAATAGGTCGAACTCTTGGAATTGAGAATTCTGAGGTTGAGGATATTTTCGGAATATTTCGAAAAAGCCGAGTTGCCGCACTTACTGCAATTGGTGAGCAATCTATGCCTATGTGGGCGCATTATGCAAATAATCATCAAGGGTTTTGTGTTGAGTACGACATGACGAACCAGAATAATGCGTTGTTCAAGAGCTTCCTATTTCCTGTGCAGTATTCCGAAAAGCGCATAAATCTCACATCGTTTTTATTAAACAAGACATGCGAAGAGGTTGAGCGAGCCTTACTTGGATTCAACGCCGGCAAGCAAGAAGTCCGCATAAATGACAAGTCTTTTGTATATATCCCCCTTTTGTTGGCAAATATAAAACATCCGTCCTGGAGTTACGAAAAAGAGTTTCGCTGCATTATTCCAGAAAACTCGCCGATAGCGCCGTATATAGATGCTATGCCTGCAGCAATTTATGCAGGGATGCATTGCGCAGAAAGAGACCTGACGGAGCTTCGAAAGATTTGTAAAGAGCTCAATATTCCTTTATTTAGCTTAGAGATGGATTCTCGCGATCCCAATTACAGGTTAAGAAAGCATCAGGAAGCTTAAGTATTGGATGGAACGCGCTAAAATGCAGCATCATATTCAGTAATAATGTTCTAGATTGTTCATTTAGCAAGAAAATTGTTGATATCTGATCGTTTATGAAATTATGAGCTCCTCTGCCTTTAGATCATAAGTGTTGTAAAAAGCAAAGTCTTATTCAACACGAAGCCCATATTGCTGCGTTTATTCCCACTCGACTGAAGAATCGTTGATTTGCATACGTTGAGCTTTATTTAATGATTCGCCAACGGCTGTGACGAATGGAGGTAGCCTTTTCGGTAGTACCTATGTGGTATGCA
Source organism: uncultured Eggerthella sp. (assembly GCA_902464295.1). Classification (GTDB taxonomy): domain Bacteria; phylum Actinomycetota; class Coriobacteriia; order Coriobacteriales; family Eggerthellaceae; genus Anaerotardibacter. The sequence goes on along the minus strand of CABQIW010000007.1, from coordinate 4,392 downwards.
AAATCGATTACCGATGAAGCGGTTTATTTCACCTTGCATATAGCCGCAATAGATACGTCAACATTCATCATTTCAAGTTGTCTCTTAACCGCACAGAAAGTTATTTTGCTAAAGAAAGGAATGTTTGGTCTGTCCTGTGTGTCTTTTGTGATGATACCGAATACCACTTCTTTTGGCTCCATGCTTGTAAGCGAGTATTCACCATGTTCCGAACATTCTTGGGCTATCCTTACATTTGCTTTTGCCAGAAAATCTGAATCAGATCTAACAAGCTGTGCTGTAGTTAATCCCTGATTAAAGAGGTGGCTCAAAGGCGCTGACCCAGAGTATTTCTTCACATGAACAAATGAGCCATCTCTAACCAATATGTCACAAAGCTCGAACCTACTATTCCCGCCACCATGCATAATGACTTTTTGATCCATCAAAATGCGCGCTTCAGGCTCACTATCGCAAACCCGTTTGTTATACGAACCCTCATTGCCGTCAGAGGCTAAATAGTCCAGGAACTCAAAGGATGAAATCGTTGTTGATTCATATTGATCGTTGATCTGGCCTACATAATCGGAATCGATGCGATACCACTCACCTCCGTTGATGCAATACTGATGATCTTCATACTCCAACTCGCCGTATATGCACTTAAATGCCGACCAGTGGTTTATCTCGGATCCGTCCACTGCTCCGATTTGATAGATTGTTTTGTTCTTGAGCTGGTCTATCTTTTCCAAAGGATTTCGTAGCGTTTTTAGCACTTCTTCGATCAAGATATCATCAAAAAGCTCGCCATTTCTTAGATATCGAAAACCTGCTGTCTCTTCCCAGTTAATTACTTGAGGAATAGCCATCCAAACACACTCGTTTTGCATATTGATAGCCCCGATCAAAGCTTTATTTAACTCTGACTTGAGCGCTTTATTTTTCACTGGTTCAACGTGGTCTATCCAAGGAAAGTTCTCTTTATATCTATCGCTTTCATACAGGTCGAGCAGATCGACCAAGTAGTCAGCTAGCTCTTCGATTCGAATCGAAGTCGATATGCTTAATGGATCCGCCCCAGTTACAGAGCCAGGTAGCAATGAGTCAGCATCCCCCGTGGCTGTGATTCCGTTCAGAAGATCACGTTCGACATCGAGAGAAAAGTCGTTGATTTCTGACTTCTTTGGCATTTGCTCGTTTGACTTACTTGCGTTTCCTGCAATAACTGTTTTTGAGATGCGACGTATTGAATCAGGCTCAACGCTATTTAAAACTGTCTTTAGACCAAATCTTTCCTCTATTGCATTCTTGTTGATCAACGACAGCCCCCTGCCGAAGGTAATGGCGAAATACCTAATACCTTCACGTACCTCAATCGGGACGAGAAGCACCGCGCTCGCTGTCGCGTTAAAAAGCTGCTCATCGTCTATTGAATCGCCAAAGAAAGACTTGACCCACTTAGGCTTCGAGGAGAAGGAAATAGCGTGATAAACGTTTCCCCTCCCAGGAATTGGCTGGCAATCGTAGTCCTTTTCTTCTGCAAGAATGTCTTCTTCTGCATCATAATCGGCTTTAATTAAATAGATCGATAGCTTGGTTTTCTTTGCAGCCATCCTTATACCTCTCTGATAATCTACTTCCCCGTGTATGGGCTCTTCTTGTCATCGCTCTTAACCCATGTACCGTTGTCTCAGGTGCGTTTCCAGCTCTCGTATTCCTCTTTGGCGATCTCGTGACCATCGAGCTTCTTGCGCATTTCTTCCCAGTCGTTGACGAACTCGGCAAAGAAGTTCATAGCAGAACCATACCCAATTGCGATAGCAGCCGTTCCATCGATGTTGCGCACTGTGTAGCCGAATATGTCTTCGTTTTCCATCAGAGCATACGCGAACTCTCGGCGATTCCTGAACGCTGGCGCACTCAAGTATTCTGGCTTCACACCAAGCACCTTGGCGATTCTGTCCAGAATCGCCTGCTTGGGATTGCGGTCGCCCAGTTCATAGGCTCAGTAGGCGGACTCGGTTATATGAGCTTTATTAGCTACTTCTTTCTGAGTTAGATGCAGCTCATCTCTAAGCTTCTTCAGCTTCTTAGCAAGAGCTGGAATGGACTTCTTCTTCATGGATCGAGACCCTTCTCATTGCGCAGACTCTTGACAAATTGTCAGAGGAACAGATTATCACCTTACGCAAATGTGAGCAATTATATTGAGATTCATTGACGCCACAAATATGTGAGGCTATGGTCAAGCCAGCGCATCATAAATACATGATGCTATCCCAATGTTGAAAGGAGCAAGAGGAGGAAGCAAGGCTCATGAGCGCAACAGAGGTTGCGGGGCAGCTAAGTGCGTCAAAAGCGTGCGCCTTAAATCATCCGTAAGCTCAATGCGGAGCTTGCCAAGAAAGGGTGTCTGATCGTTCAAGGGAAGGTCAGCAAAAAGTGCTTTAAGGAGCGATACTTCGCGGGCGAACCCATGACGGGGCAGAATCGAGGTGTGGACAATGTCGGTTCAAGGATCCAGAGCGTGGAACCTACTACGCCCAGTGCCTCTACAAGGATTGGGCGGATAAATCGAGAAAAAATCAAACGAGATCTAGATCGAGGATGAGGTGTCCCTGTGCGGCTTTTCCGCTTACTGGGTCTCATGCTCCAATGCAGAGCTTCTCCCTTTATAATGAATACAATCACGGAGGTTGTATTCGATGAAGGTTGTTAAAAGTGTTGATACTCGAAATATCGAGGATTATCGTAATCAAATTATTCAAGGTGATTGTTTAGAAGTTATGCAGGGATTCCCCGACGAATCCATTGACATGATTTTGTGCGATTTGCCTTATGGAAGTACGCAGAATAAATGGGATTCGATCATCAATCTTGATCTCTTATTTAGCGAATACAGAAGGATAATCAAACCTCGCGGTGCTATTGTTCTAACAAGCAGTGGACTGTTTACTGCAAAGCTTATGCTTCATGCACCAGATATTTACAAATACAAAATGGTCTGGGTTAAATCGAAAGCAACTAATTTCCTTAACGCCAAGAAACAGCCTCTTCGTAAGTACGAAGATATTTGCGTCTTTTATAAAGCTCAGCCAACATACAATCCTCAAATGTCGGAAGGTGAATCCTACGATAAAGGCGTACGTAAGGATCAACTTACAGGTAGTTATGGGGACTTCTCGCCTCGACATGTGAAGAGTGACGGTTCAAGATATCCCACCGATATACTGTATTTCAAAACAGCGGAATCCGAAGGTCCTGTTTATCACCCTACGCAAAAACCTGTTGATTTGGGTCGTTATCTGATTAGAACCTTTACTAACCCGGGAGACATCGTTCTCGATAACGCGTGTGGTAGCGGATCATTTTGTGTTTCGGCCGTACTCGAAGATAGATCATTCATCGGAATCGAAAAGAATGAAGATGTAGCACTGTTCAAGAAGCATCCTATTGATTACATTCAAGTATGCAATGATCGAATTGCAGAGGCGCGAGCAATCATGGAGAGCGCAAAGAAAGCAGCTGTATAAATCAAACAGAAATGAGGCAAATATGACACAAGGAGAAGTTCAATATTCAGCTCCACCGATCTCTTACAACGACAACGAACGCTCCTTTGTCATTCAACTCATTTCCGAAATTAACGAATACCTTGGAGACCGCGACATCGCGATAAAACGTGCTGGCGGCGAGAGAACGATTAATGGCGGTTCTTTCGTTAAGTTCCCCGATGTATTGCTCTTCTCGGATAGAGCCCAATCAATAATCCTTCAAGGCTGGGAGGCGAAATGCCCAGATGTGCCGATAGATGATCCTATCTTTGTTAACGATGCGCATAATAAAGCGAAGCTTCTAGGCTGTAATTCAACCGTATTATGGAACTTTCAATATGCTCAACTTCATGTGTGCAATAAGCGTAATGAATTTGAAATTATTGAAAGTTGGACGATTGATGAAAGGATTGTTGATCGCGAAGCAATCACCCTCTACGAGGAACAATGGAGAACTTTTTTACATAAGTTGATTGATATTATTGGCGATTTCATTTCAACCGGAACAATCAAACATCGCCTGTTGGGAGAAGCTCTAACAGAATCGGTTATGCCAAAGCTGATAAATGACAACAAAGGGCTTTTGGCTGAATCTTTAAAATTGAGAGCAACTAGAGACATTACAGTAAAAACTTATATTGACGAGTGGTGGGAGACCGTCCATAAAGAATATGTACATGATGAGCAGGATCCCTATTTCGCATATTCAAAAGTCGTTCTAATTAATTGGCTAAATAAGCTCCTTTTTGCAAACCTTATCCAAAACCAGTTCGATGCAGCCCGCTTGATAAACGATATTTCGACAGGATGCAAAATCAATCAAGCGGTTGATATTTTCAACTACATTACCGAAACATGT
>CABQIW010000006.1 GCA_902464295.1 uncultured Eggerthella sp. | reverse complement strand
TCCTTTCTAGTCCCAGGCGCTGCGGCCTTCGAGGGCTTTCTTGCCAATATCGCTCCTGAACTGCATACCTTCGAAGTTGATACGCTTGATCGCTTCATAGGCGCGATGGCGTGCAGATTCGAACGAAGAGCCAAGCCCGACCACGTTCAGCACGCGACCGCCCGAAGTGATGAGCTCGTCATCAACATTCAGCGCCGTGCCAGCGTGGAAAACGAGCACCATGTTCAGATCCTCAGCATCCTTAACACCAAGGATGACCTTGCCCTTCTCATACGAACCAGGGTAGCCCTCAGAAGCGAGCACCACACTCAGCGCCCAATTGTCGTCCCATTCCAGATCGATATCGCCATCGCGACCTTCGGCCACCGCCATCATGATGTCTACCAGATCGCTCTTCAAGCGCGGTAGGACAACCTGCGTTTCCGGATCGCCGAATCGCGCGTTGAACTCGAGAACCTTCGGGCCTTCGGGCGTGAGCATGAAGCCACCATAGAGCACACCGCGATAGTCATGCTCAAAGGGCTCTTTCGCCGTTGCTGCAGCGGCCACTTCCATGATGCGCACCATTTCGGCCATCTCTTCATCGCTAACGATAGGCACCGGAGAATACACACCCATGCCGCCCGTATTGGGTCCCAGATCACCGTCGTAGGCGCGCTTGTGGTCCTGCGCTGGCGCCATGCAGAATGCCTTGCCATTCGTAACGAAAGCAAGCAGCGAACACTCCGGACCGGTGAGCATCTCTTCGACCACTACGGTGTTGCCCGCAGATCCGAATTCGCCCGAGAAGCACGCCTCAACGCCCGCGCGAGCCGCATCGAGTGTTTCCGCAACGATAACGCCCTTGCCCGCCGCAAGACCATCGGCCTTCACCACGAGCGGCGCACCCAATTCGTCGCAATAGGCCAGCGCTTCATCTTTGTTGGTGAAGCTCTTGTAGCGTGCGGTCGGGATACCGTTCGCTTCCATGAATTCTTTGCTGTAGGTCTTCGAACCTTCGAGCTGCGCGCCTTGCGCATCGGGACCGAATACCGCGATGCCTGCTTCGCGCAGAACGTCAGCAACGCCTTTTACGAGCGGCGCTTCGGGACCGATGACCACCAGTTCAACATCGTTTTGGCGCACGAAATCAAGCACCGCGCTACCGTCTTCGATGTTCAAGGATTTGATATTAGTGCCCAGTTCAGCGGTACCACCATTGCCTGGCGCGATATAGATCTCGCTACAACGAGGGCTTTTCGCCAGCGCCCAGGTGATCGCATGCTCTCTGCCGCCACTGCCTAAAACTAGAATATTCATGAGATACCTTTCACGCGCTGGATGGTCGCGGTTGGCTACGTTGTGTAATGATTAGCGGGCTTCCCAGCCGTTGAAGATCGTCTGATCACGATCGGGACCGACCGCAATGATCGAAGCGGGAACACCGGTGATGTCTTCGAGATACTGAACGTAGACCTGCGCATTCTGCGGCAAGTCTTCGAAGCGTTTGCAATCGGAGATATCGATGCCCTCCCAACCAGGAAGCTCTTCGTAGATAGGCTTCAAGCTGGGGGAACAGATAAGCTCTTGGTCCATGGGGAAGTAATCGTAGCGCTTGCCCTCGATCTCGTAGGCCACGCACACTTTGATGCGCGGCACACAGGAAAGCACGTCGAGCTTGGTAAGCGCAACGTCCGTGAGCGAATTGACCTGCGCAGCATAGCGACCAACGACCGCATCGTACCAACCGCAACGGCGCTTACGACCCGTAGTAACGCCATATTCTCCGCCTACTTCGCAGAGGCGTTCTCCCACTTCATCGGTAAGCTCGGTCGGGAACGGACCGGATCCAACACGCGTGATGTAGGCCTTCGCGATGCCGAGCACGCGGTCGATCGCCTTCGGACCAACGCCCGTACCGATCGGTGCACCACCTGCACAGCAAGAAGACGAGGTGACGAAGGGATAGGTGCCATGGTCGATGTCGAGCATGGTGCCCTGCGCACCTTCGAAGAGAACCGACTTGCCATCGGCCAGCGCAGTGTTGAGCAAGTGCGTAGTTTCTGCCATATGCGGGCGAATGCGCTCTGCCAGAGGCAGGTACGCTTCGCAGATCTGATCGACGGTATAGGTGGGAAGATCATAGATCTTCGAGAGGATCTGGTTCTTCAGCTCGAGCACTGAGGCAACCTTCTCGCGGAAGACCGCTTCGTCCATCATGTCCTGGATGCGGATGCCGCGGCGGGCGACCTTGTCCTCATAAGCAGGGCCGATGCCACGCTTCGTAGTGCCGATGAGCTTGGTGCCGCGTTTCGCTTCGCTCGCACCATCCAAGTCGATGTGATAAGGCATGATGACGTGAGCATCGCACGAAACGAGCATGCGATCGGTCGGGAAACCCGCTTCGTTGATGGTGCTCATTTCCTCAATGAGCACGTTGGGGTCGATCACACAGCCATTACCGATGACCGGCGTAACGTTATCGTACATGACTCCAGAAGGGATGAGGTGAAGGGCAAGCTTCGTATCGCCCGTGATAACCGTATGCCCTGCGTTGTTCCCTCCTTGATAGCGCACAACATAATCGTAGTCCTTTGCGATCAAGTCGGTGATCTTGCCTTTGCCTTCATCGCCCCACTGGGCGCCTAGAAGAACAGTGCTCGGCATAGGTATTCCTTTCGACAGTTCAATCTACCTGAAAAATATATCACAGTTCGAAGAAATTACAGGAGCAATCGCACTCGCGCACCAGGGCAGCGACACTCGGGTGACAGGTGAAAAGAATAACCTGGCGATAGCGCGAAAGCTCGACGATCACCTTGATAGCTTCACGGCGGCGTTCGTCGTCGAAATTCACGAGGATGTCGTCGCAGAGGATAGGCAGCGAACGGCCCACATTTTCTGCCGTGATGAGAAGGGCAACGCGCAACGCGAGATAGAGCTGTTGGCGCGTGCCGAGCGAGAGCAACTGAGGAGGACAGGCGGTCTTCACACTATCGAGCGCTTCGATCTCGCCCTCAGCATTCATGCGCACCTTCTGCCACGCACCCTTCGTCATCTGAGCGAAGAGGCGCGAAGCCTGCTTGTAGACTTCGGGCTGGCTTTTGCGTTCCCATTCGGCGATCGAGACTTCCAAGCTGCGCTGCGCAAGCAACAGCACGGCAAGTTCGTGATAGCGCTCTTTCAGGCGCGCATCCACGATCGCCTTGCGCTGTTTCGCCTCATCGAAGGTGGTGGCATGACGCGCATGCGAAAGCTCACTTGAAATCTGACCGAACTGGAGATTCGTCTCTTGGATAAGCTCGCTCGTTTTAGCGCGTTCGGTGTTCTTGCGCTCGATGATCGCTTCGAGATCCGCCAGCTGCGCCTCGGGATCGAGCCCCATTGAAAGACAGAGTTCGCGGCGCTGCTCCGCGAGCGTACTGAGGAGCGATTCGAGCGACGCACGTTGCAAGGATAGCGCTTGGAGGTTCTGCTTGGTTGTTTCTTCGTTCGTGCGCATGTCGTGTGCAAGATCGAGCAAGTGACGCGCCTGGCGTATCGAGCCTTCGGCAGCACTGAATCCACGCTGGTCAAGGAACCATTTCGCACGGTTCTTGTGGTCAGCCAGATCGCGCTCGCAGAGTTCAAGGTGCTGCTCGTCTTGATACTTGACCCATTCGTAATCGCGTCTTCGCTCTTCAAACGCTTCCTCAGTTTTGGAAGGATGCATGTTGGCGACGATACCACCTGCTGCAACAAGAAGCCCGCAGAGACACGTGATCACACCGAATGCTGAATACGTGAGCGAACCCACCGCACGTCCTTGTCGGAAAAGCCAAATGCCCACGATGCCCATGCATATAAGAATAACGAACGCGATGATCAAGCGAATGCGCCGTTGCTTCTTTGCGCGATCTTGCTCGGTCTGGAAATCGTGGTCGTTGATGAGCGTCTCGAACGCTGTTGTCGACTTTGCTACTTCACGTTTCGCGCTATCGAGCGCATGCTCGTATTTGAGACGCTCTTCATCGAGATCATCGAGAAGGGTTTTGACCTCATATTCTTCGGCAGATGATAATTTGCTGAGCGTACGCACATTCTCATCGACTTCGACTGAATCGGGAAGGCGCATCTGCTGCTCTGAAGCACGGGTTTTTTCGAGCAGTGCAGTATTCTGCTCGATCGAAGCGTCGATTCCTTCCAGGCGTGCGTAGTTGCTCTTGAGCTCTTCGATCTCCGTATTAAGCCCAGCTTGCGCTTCGGTGAGTGCTTCTTTGCGGGCAAGAAGCGATTCAAGCTTGCGCTCTTCTTCGTAGAAGCTATCGGTTTCGTTGAGCAGCTCCTGAACGAGCGTTTTCTCGCGTTCCTGCTCTTCACGCAAGAGCGCGATCGAATCAGGAGTTTGCGCGGAGCGCGACATGAGCGCTCGTATCTTCTCCTGTATCTTAGCAAGCACGATGGCAGGAGATGATGCCGTACCAGAGCCAGCCGTTAGCAATCGCGCAGTAACTTCGTTATGGCGATCAAGTTTGAGCAGCTCATCGCTATTGAGCGCGAACATGGTCTCGTACGTTTCCTTGTCGATGTCGTCGAGCACATGGAGTCGATCGACCACGCCTTCGCTGTTCTTCGTACGCTTGATCTCTTCAACGTCGCCCGTACGGTCATCTTTGAAGAACAGGCTACCGATACGCTCTGAATTCTCTGGCTTGTAGCTGTTCGAACCGCGGCGCGAAGCACGCCAACCGAACATGACATTCTTGATGAGTTCACTGATAGTGGTCTTGCCCGCTTCATTCGCGCCATACACCACATTGAGACCAGGCTTGAAGGGGCCGACGATCATATTGGCGAACTTGCCGAAATTCGTCAGCTTCACGTATTCGAGATAGATGCTCGACAGATACGTTGGTGCAAGAGGCTGATTCTTCTCGACCTTCTTCTTGTTCTGTGCGTCGCTCTTAGTCATTATTGTTCTCGCTCAACAGATCGAACACGAGCGATTCCGCTTCCTTGCAAGCTTCATCAAAACGCCGCTGGAGCTTAGGAACGGGCAGGTCAAAGGCTGAGAATTGCTGTTCAAGATAGGATAGGCTGTCGACCTTGTCTTTCTTCTGTGCGCGCATGGTCGAAAGATAGACCGCCGGGAACAGCCCCTCTTTCTCGATCGCATCTTTGTCGATCTTCGCGCGCGTTTCGTTCACAACATCATCGATGAAGAAGAACGGATAACGGTCGTTGATGACCGAGCGAAGATCAGCGAGCACAGGTGAGGTGAGCGCACTATGAAGCGACGTTGTACCCGTAAGCGTGATACGACAGAGCATGTTCTGACATTGCGAACGCGCGTTGCGCTCGAATTGCTGGGTGGTGATCGCTTCTTGGATGTCAGCGATCGTCGCGCAGGCAGAAACATCCACTTCGATGCGCTCCCATACAATCTGCGCTGTGGGAAGAAACGCAACTTCAGTGGGAAGGTTCTCGCGCAGCGTCACCTTGAGCACGCCATGCGGGCCAGTTTCGTGAATATCGCGCCCCTGGATGCAGCCCGAAAATGCAATAGCTGGATTATCCTGCGGGATGAGCTGCGGGTGATGGATATGCCCGAGCGCCCAATAATCCATCTTGCGTGCAAGCAGGTCCTTTGGTTTTACCGGACTGCGTGTCGGATCGATGTCGAGGCCAGAATGAATCACGCCTACGTGAAATGTTGCATCAGCAGCGATCTCCTTCGCCTTTGTGCGCGAGATACCTTCCGCGATGTTCTCGTCTTGCGGCCATGCCTGCGTATAGTAGCTTCGCCCGCCCAACACAGCAAACGGTTCACCTTCTTTTTCATAGATGAAATAACTCGCCTCATGAGGATCGAAGAGATGAACGTTTTCGGGAAGATCTCCATATTCACCAGCCCAACGCGCATAAGGATCGTGGTTACCTGTGCAGAAATAGACCGGGATGTTCGCATCATGAAGACGTTCGAGCCCATCACGAAAGAGGCAGAAATCGGCATAGGAAGGATGCGAGGCATCGAACGCATCGCCCGCGATGATCAAGAAATCGACCTGCTCACGAATCGTTTCGTCGATAAGCTTACGATACGCATCAGGAATGGATTTGACCAAACGATCAGCCCACACCGGCGAGACTGCGCGCAACCCCCTAAAAGGAGCTCCGAGATGAAGGTCTGCTGCGTGTATGAAGGTTACTGATCGCGCCATAGTTCGAGTGTAGCGGATAGTGATGCGTTTGTGCGCAAGCGTTAGTAACTTGAATCGTCGAAGTAGTCGGTGAACTTAGTACGCTCAGCAAGCCAAGTGAGCTTCAAGTCGCGCGTAGGACCACTGCGATGCTTTGCGACGATCAGTTCTGCAACGCCCCAATCAGGACGCTTGTCAGACTCTGCCTCAGCTTCGCTGGTAGATCGATCGATGAACATGACGATGTCAGCATCCTGTTCGATCGAGCCTGATTCGCGTAGATCAGAAAGCATGGGGCGCTTGTCAGTACGAGATTCGACCGCACGCGAAAGCTGGGCGAGCGCCATGATAGGCACGTCAAGTTCTTTAGCGAGCATCTTAAGGCCACGTGATATCTCAGCAACTTCCATGGTGCGATTATTCGGATGAGGGATGACAGGCGTCATAAGCTGCAAATAATCAACCACGATAAGGCCCTTCTCAACGTTTCGCATCATGCGCCGCGCCTTCGTGCGCAGCTCAACCAGCGAAAGCCCTGGCGAATCATCCACATAGAGATCGATGTTGCTCAAGCGTTCAGACGCATCGAAAAGTGGTGCCCATGCGTTATCGTCGATTCGCCCATTGTTCAAGACTGACAGGTTGATACCTGCTTCAGCCGAAAGAAGACGCTTCGTGATCTCGACCGATGACATTTCTAAGCTGAAGAACGCAACGGTCGACTTCTGTTTCGCAGCGTTGACCGCGAGATTCATCGCGAACGACGATTTACCCACACCAGGACGCGCAGCCAAGATGATCAACTGCCCGCCACGAAGCCCGTTGAACAGCTGGTCAACATCCTTGAAACCAGTGGGTACGCCCTGCAAGGTTTCGCCACGATTTGCCATCTCAGCAATCTGATCGTTCGCTTCGATGATGAGCGTCTTGATATCTTTGAAAGAAGAGTTGACCTCTTTTTCGGTCACACCAAAAAGTGTGGCTTCAGCCTGCGAGATGAGTTCTTTAGGATCAGCAGGAGAATCATAGGCGAGCGAAGAGATGTTGGCTGATGCCAAGAGCAACTGCCGACGCATCGCGTCACGGCCCACGATGTCAGCATGGTGCTGCCAGCTCGTGAGGGAAAACGTATTGTTTGAAAGATCGAGCAGATACGGCTGGCCGCCTACCGCTTCGAGCTGAGAGGCTGCCTTGAGACTATCCGCCACGGAAATGACATCGATCGGGATCGAACGTGCATTCATATCGCGCATCGTCTCGAAGATGATGCGATGAGCAGGACGATAGAAATCTTCGGGACGCAATTTGAGAGAAACCTCTTCGAATACTCCGGTAGAAAGCAAACACGCAGATAGAACGGTCTTCTCCGCCTCGATATTCTGCGGCAATGCTTTACCCTTCGAGCCTGAAGGCTGTAACGCAAGTTGATCGTTTGTCGTGGGTGCTGGCATTCGCTCCCTTGTCCTGTTCTTAAGGCATCGCGCCTAAAAAGATGTACTAACAACAAAAACTTCCCGACACCATGGATGCGGTATCGGGAAGTCTAATTTATCACACCCACAGACTAATAGCTAAGCGGTGTGAAAAAACAGCATTATTCTGCTTCGACCTCAGCCACTACGACAGCGTCTGCGGTAGGCTCTTCAGCAACTGCGTCTGAAGTGGAGAAATCCTCTTCAGCGATTTCCTGTGCTTCAGCAGCACTTTCGGATGCCGTGAAGGTCTCTTCGTTGCCAACCACAACCGTGAGGTTCGACTTGATGTCGCGATAGATCGAAACGACGACCTCATGCTTGCCAGCGGTCTTGATCGGATTCTTGAGGTCGATACGCTTGCGATCGATCTCGATGTCCTCTGCTTCTTTGAGCGCATCAGCGATCATAGCTGCAGTGATGGAACCGAAGAGCACGCCTTCTTCGCCCACGCGTGCCTCGACCTTAACGGAAAGATCGTCAAGGGCTGCTTTGAGCGCCTGGGCCTCTTCGATGCGCGCTGCTTCACGCGTAGCGATGTTGTGCTTGCGCTGCTCGAGCTGCTTGAGGTTGCCCTTCGTAGCAGCAACAGCGATCTTCTGCGGGAACAGGTAGTTATTGGCATACCCGTCGGCAACTTCGACGATATCGCCTTCGCCGCCCTTGCCCTTGAGTTCAGATAAAAGGATGACTTTCATGAAAACCTCCTCTTATCGATCGCGACGATTATTGCGGCCGCTGATCGCAGGCACGGCGTAGGGCATGAGAGCCATTTCACGGGCGCGCTTAACAGCGTTTGCAATATCGCGCTGATGCTGGGTGCAAGCACCGGTTACACGGCGGGGCTTGATCTTCCCACGGTCAGTTACATATTTGCGCAGCATCTGAGTATCTTTGTAGTCGATGTATTCTGCCTTATCCTTGCAGAACTGACAGAACTTACGACGAGGCTGCTTATTGTATTCAGGCATTCTTAACCTCTTTCGTTTGTGATTAGAACGGGATATCTTCGTCGTAGACAGAAGCATCCACCACCGGCGTTGCTACCGGGGCAGGTGCCTGCTGTACAGGCATAGCTTGCGCTTGGGGTGCACTCTGTTGCATCGGTGAGCCGCCGCGTGAGCCATCGTTACGCGAAAGGAATTCGATCTCATCGACGATGACCTCGATCTTCGAGCGCTTCTGGCCATCGCGTTCCCACTGGCTCCAGCGAAGCTTGCCTTCGATAGCAACCTTGCTTCCCTTAGAAAGGAAGCGGGAAACGCTTTCTGCGCGGGCTCCGAACATGGTGCAATCAATAAAGTTGGGATAGTCTTCCCATTCACCCGTCTGCTGATTGCGACGGCGGTCGTTGACTGCAACGCCAAAACCGAGGACCGGCATGCCGCTTGCGGTTGAGCGCAATTCTGGATCGCGCGTAAGATTACCGGTGATGATCACTCTATTGATGCTCATGTGATACCTCTTTCTACGGGCAAATATCCCATTTGCCTCTGATTTCCTTCTCGTGAAGGGCCAAGTTCTTCGCCCTTCTATTCTTCAGTTGATTCTGGCATGCAACCAAAACCACCTATAGCGCCCGCATTAATCGCGATCGGTACGCTTAACGATCATGAAGCGTTCGACAGCGTCGGTAATGCGCAAAACACGATCCAACTCTGCAATGCTTTCAGGATTTGCGTGGAAATCGATGAGGGTGTAATCACCATCGGTCAAGCCGTTTACCTCGTAAGCGAGTTTACGCTTACCCCAGTTGTCGACATTGTCGACCGTACCGTTATCTGCAGTAATAGCAGTATCGATACGCTTCATAACAGCTAAACGGGTTTCTTCGTCGATTGACGGAGCTACAAAAAACAACAATTCATAAGCCTTCATATGGTCACCTCCTCTGGACTTACGGTTTCGGGTCATGAAGGCAAGCCCGAAACAGGATTAGCTGAACAATCGTAGCAAATAGCGTTTCCACTCGCAAACAGACCGTCCGCTTACCCTCCGATTCCGCACAAACTGACAACTATTTCATGCCGCTTTGAGCAAGTTTTCACTATATGACCATCTTACTCAGCACAGCTCACGTTTTTCTGAAACTTTTTTGAACTCCGAACTCACATTTTTCTGATATCTCTTCACGCTCGAATCGATTCAACGCCCATTGCCTTTCGCAACGAAAGGCGCATCGGAGATGCCTATCTTTCAAACCTCCGTCCTCACAGCAGAATTTCCGCTGCAATGCCCCTAGTTTTCGTGTAGGAATGCACATAAGGGCTTTATAATGAGACAATATTTACGTAAAGAACTTCTTCGAGATGGTTAAGGGAGATCATGGCAACCAACACTACAAGCTCTGCCAAAACTCACGTTTCGCTCAGGCTTCCCACCTCCATTCTGGAAAGCATTGATGCTCACGCTGAAAAGGAACACATTTCACGTACCGAGGCGTTCGTCTACTATCTGCAGACTGGTCTCGAAATTTCCGATGCTCAGGCGAACGAGCCAAGCAAAGATGAAATGCTGCTTCAGAGCATCCAGGATGATCTCACGGTCATCAAAGCGCTCCTGCAAACCCAGCCTGGTGCTGCGACTGCGCCTCATCCCTACACCGTTCCTGCAGTAGAGATTCCTGAAGAACCTGCTCAAGCAGAGGCTATCGCAAGCGAATTCAGCACCTCTGATGCAATTGAAGAGCCTGAAGAGGCCAAAGAAGCCGAAGAAGACGAAGAGGTTGCCGTCTCTCTCGAGAGTGAGCCTAAGTCCGATCTCGCAGAGGAAGCTGAAGCGCTTGCCGAAGAGGATTATTCCACCTCCGATGCTACTTCAAGTGAAGAGTCTTCTACAGCTGCCTATTCGCTGTATGCGATTGGCGAAGAAGAAAGCTTCACCGAGATCAAACCTGTTGATGAGCTCGAAGAAACAAGCGAGTTCACCACCTCCGATGCGGTTTCCGAAGAAGAACCCGCTGAAGAGATCGATACGGTCGATCCCATCGAGGACGAAAACGATTTCACCACGTCTGATGCGACCGAAGGCGGCGAAGCGCTTTCTCTTAAGAAGCTTGAAAAAGCTGTTTCCAAGGCTGCAAAAGACATCGCGTCGATCGAAAAGGTCTGGCTCTACGGCTCTGCTGCTGATGCAAAAGAGATCGAAGGAGCTTCCATCGATCTATGCGTGAAGACCGAAGACGACGACAAGCTCAAGTCGAAGCATCTCGATGCCTTCGTTGCCCTTATCGAAGAAAAGACTGGTAAGCAGGTCAACGTTGTGCTCAAGCATGAAGCTGGCAAAGATCTGAAACAGGAAATGAAGAACAGAGTCGAGCTCTACAAGAAGTAAAACACGTCTTCATAAAACAAAAAAGCCGCTCGTTGAAGCGGCTTTTTTTATGCTCGTGAATCGTTTTGTGCTTATTGCTCAGCAGTTGCGTCTGAAGTGGTGAAGTCTTCTTCAGCAAGCTCGGCTGCTTTGGAGTCTTCTTCATCCCATGCATCTTTAAGAGCATCGCGCGGATCGAGCGTGCCTTCCACATCGAGCTCGAGCTTCAAGCCCTCCATGAAGTTGGGTGCAGGACCGATGTAGACGATGTCCTTCTTGATGCCGTCCTCATCGTAGAGATATCCGAATGCGTATGCCTCCGGAGCACCTGGCAAACCACCTTCAGCGATGATGCAGTCCTTCATACCATCATCGGTGTCGAGATATCCGTCGTAGCAGAATGCATAGGCCGTGGCACCGCGTGCACCTTCTACTTCACGACGCGCAAGCGTGAAACATGTTTCTGCATCGTCGCCCGGATGCGTTTCGATGAACAGATTTTCCTTGACTGCCAAACCCGTGAAAGGAATGATCTCTTCGCCTGCTTCCATCTTGGAAACAGCCTCGTTCAGAACAGCTTGCACGACCGCTTTCAACTCGTCGGTGATTTCGCCCTGCGGATCATTGTTGGTAGGATCGATCATTCTATCAGCCATGATGAAAACCTTTCTGCAAGGTGACAAACTACCCGGTCGTTCGTCACCTTATTTCTTTTCGTTTCACTATGAGTGTAGCGCTTCCGCGCTTCTCCGCTTAGTGTTTTCCGGGAGAAGGTCTGCCGCAGGGTAACCTCGATGCGCACCATAGGCGTGCTGCTTGCGTGTGATACGTCTCGCGCTCTTAGCTGATCGAACCGGCTGGTTTGCAGACGACTTTTAGCGGAGGACGACGCTGGGGAAGCGGCGAGGTGCGGTGCGATAGTAGCGTTTTTGCTGGTAGCCAAGAAGCATGCAAACGTGCAGACCGCGTTCGTCGCTCATATCGAAATAAGCGCGCGCAGCAGGACACGAATCCACTACGCGTCGCAGATACCCGTTATAGAGCACGCCAATACCAAGCGTGTGTGCCACCATTTCGATCGCGCCTGCTGCAAGCCCCGCATTAAGCGGGTCGGGCGATTCGATGAAGAGAACCGCAGGAGCATCACGGAACAGATAATCATCTTTTGGATCGGCGCGTCTATTCTCAATGAAGCGACCCAGCGTTTCTGGAGGAATCGGCATGATGCGATTGGCCTCATATACCTCTGAAAGATACGACCAGATAAGCTCTTTGAATTCAGGCAAGCTATCTTGGAGAAAATCAAAACGGCACATCTGTGTGTTCTTCGCTGTAGGCGTATGCCCACCGGCTTCCATGAGTAGATGCAGATGCTCCATCGAGATCGGTTCGTCTTTGAACGCACGGATGCTACGACGAAATTTGATGCTGTTCAAAAGATTCTCGGTGGGAAGATCGAAGGTAGCAGGATCAAAATCGATCGGTGGATCAGCATAGGCAGGGATGCTCGGCGCTCCCTCAGGGCAAATAGCCACGCAGTGGCCACACTTCATGCATTCCGTGAGCGGGTGCGCCTTACCATTTTCGAGAACGAGATTGCGCTGGATGCAATCATGCACGCAGGCCCCGCATCCTGTACAAAGATCTTCGTCGATATGAACATCTGTTTCCCCCATGATGACCCTCTCCCTTTAATCTCCGAAAGCCATCTCGATGATGAACAGAAGCTCGAGAACGCTTTTGAACGTAGCTTGTTTCTGACCCGCATCCCATTTGATGCGCCCCTGCCAGGTATGGTGCTGGCGGAAGAGAACCTCGAGTTCGAAAGAGGGAACGAAAGCAGGATCTATCGGAGAAAGGATCGACTGCAGCGATTCAGTCTGCTGATCGAGAATGTTGTCTATGAGCATGATAAGGCTTGGCAAACTTGAAAAGCTTACCGGAGCAGACATGATAACGCTGTCGAGGGTACCCGTCATCTTCCCATCTTCATATGAATCGATGGAAATAAGGAAGGTATCGGCCCCTGGTGGTGCAATATGTGGCTGTCGCATTATGCTTCCCTTTCCGCATACGCATAATGATACCGCATAAAGCTATGAGTTCGCTATGGTTTATCACCGAATAAAAAGACCAGGCTGTCATATATAACAACCTGGTCTTCATCGACTAAGATCGATCGGGTCGAAACGGCAAAAACTATTCTTCGCCCTCAACTTCGTTCAAGAACGAATTCGCTTCTTCAAGAAGCTCGGCTGCACCATCGGGAAGATCGCTGTCCTTACCGTGGTTGTCCACCTGAGCAGCGTAGTTTCCTTCGGCATCGATATCGATCGTAACCGTCGAACCATCGTAGATCTTGCCTTCGATGATGCCCGTTGCAACACGGTCGACCACCTGACGCTGGATGAGACGCTTCAGGGGACGTGCGCCATAGACCGGATCGTAGCCGTCGATAGCCAAACGCTCTTTCGCTGCCGGCGTGATCTCGAGCTCGATCTTGCGATCCTTCAAGCGTGCCGAAACCTCTGCAAGTTGCAGATCGACGATCGGCTCGATGCTCGCAATGTTCAACTCGTTGAACGTGATGATGTCATCGATGCGGTTCAAGAACTCGGGACGGAAGGTGTTGCGCAACGCATCTTGCATGCGATTGGCGAATTCTGCCATACGCTTGGCTGCAGCTTCCGGTGTCATCTTCTGCATGTCCTCGACCATGTCTCCCATGGTCTCTTCCTTATCGCGCTCACGGATAAGCTGGCTGCCGATATTGGAGGTCATGATGATGATCGCATTCTTGAAGCTGACCACACGACCTTGGCCATCGGTCAAACGGCCATCGTCGAGCACCTGCAAGAGCACGTTGAACACATCGGGATGAGCCTTCTCGACCTCGTCGAGCAGGATGACGCTGTAGGGCTTGCGGCGCACGGCCTCGGTAAGCTGGCCACCTTCGTCATAACCCACGTATCCCGGAGGTGCACCGATCAGGCGCTGCACGGAAAATTTCTCCATGTACTCCGACATATCGATGCGGATCATGGCCTTTTCGTCATCGAAGAGGCATTCTGCCAACGCTTTTGCAAGCTCGGTCTTACCAACACCGGTCGGTCCGAGGAACAAGAAGCTGCCGATAGGTTGCTCGGGATCCGCGAGCCCTGCACGGCTGCGGCGGATCGCACCCGCTACCGCCGAAACGGCCTCGTTCTGTCCAACCACTCGCTCATGCAAACGATCCTCAAGATCGATGAGTTTTTCCATTTCGCCTTGCATCATCTTCGTGATAGGGATGCCCGTCCACGAAGAAACCACCTCGGCGATCTCGTCTTCAGTGACCTCCTCTTTCAGGATGGTGCCATCTGCCTGGCGTGCCTCGAGCGCTGCGGTCGCTGCTTTCAGCTGCTCCTGCAGTTCAGGAATGCGTCCGAAACGAAGCTCGGAAGCTCGTGCCAGATCGCCTTCACGCGTTGCGCGCTCTTCTTCGAGCTGCGCCGCTTCGATATCGGCCTTCAAGTTCTGGACTGAAACGATGGAGTCCTTCTCGTTCTTCCATTCAGCCTTGCGTTTGTCGAGCGATTCCTGGGCTGCTGCGATGTCCTTACGCAGCTGTTCGAGACGCTCCTTGCTCGGCTCGTCCGATTCTTTCATGAGTGCTTGCTCTTCGATCTGCATCTGCGTGAGCTTGCGCTCGGCAAGATCGACCTCTTCAGGCATCGAATCGATCTCAATACGCAGACGCGATGCTGCCTCGTCCATAAGGTCGATCGCTTTATCGGGAAGGAAGCGGTCGGAAATGTAGCGGTTCGAGAGCTCTGCTGCCGCCACGATAGCCGAGTCGGTCACGCGCACGCCATGATGAATCTCGTACTTCTCCTTCAGGCCACGCAAGATAGCAATGGTATCTTCCACGGAAGGCTCGCCCACCATGACCGGCTGGAACCTGCGCTCAAGCGCCGCATCCTTCTCGATGTACTTACGGTATTCGTCGAGCGTAGTCGCACCGATAGCATGCAGCTCCCCTCGCGCGAGCGCTGGCTTGAGCATATTGCCCGCGTCCATCGATGAATCACCCGATGAACCAGCACCTACGATCGTGTGAAGCTCGTCGATGAACAGAATAATCTGTCCGTCCGATTCCTTCACTTCACGCAGCACTGCCTTCAGGCGATCCTCGAATTCACCGCGATACTTCGCGCCTGCCAACATAGAAGGCAGATCGAGCGCGATAAGTTCACGATCCTGCAGTGAAGAAGGAACATCGCCCGCAACGATACGCTGGGCCAGCCCTTCGACGATAGCTGTTTTACCAGTGCCCGGCTCGCCAATGAGCACGGGGTTGTTCTTCGTACGACGCGACAGCACCTGGATGGTTCGACGAATCTCTTCGTTACGGCCGATCACTGGATCCAGTTTGCCTTCGCGCGCCGCTTTGGTGAGGTTATTGCCATATTGGTCCAATACCTCGAATTCTGTTTTTGATTGTTGATCAGTCACGCGCGTATCACCTCGCAATTCTTCATACGCTTTTTCAATATCGTTCTTATTGATTCCTGCATTGTTCAAAATCTTGCCTGCTGCATCGTTCTCTTCTGAGAGCGCGATGAGCAAATGCTCACTTGTGGCGTACGAATCGCCCAATTTCTCTGCGATCTTCACCGCCTTGTCGAGCAGTGAGACGAGTGCCATAGAAGGGGCGGTCATGCCCATGATGCCGCCGCCTTCTACCTTCGGCATGCGATCGATCTCTGCTTGGACTTCATCGCGCAGAAGCTTCGGATCGGCGCCAAGGCGCTTGACGATGGCATCGATATTATGCTCGCCAGACGAGAGCAGTGCGGCAAGCATGTGAATGGGTTCGACCATTCCTGCCTTTGCCTCGCCAGCAATGCTCATGGCAGATTGCAGAGCTTCTTGGGCAGAAAGCGCCAGTTTTTCTAACATCTTCTGTAAATCCATGAAGCTTTTCCTTTCATTTGTTTTTTTGTTTTAGGGTGATGAACGCCCTAACGAATACGACGCAACTCGAGCGACGTTGATTGCGCTACGAGACTGCTCACGTGTTCGAATGTTTCCAACTCGTGCACACGATCGGCAAGACGCCGAACGCGCTTATGCAGATCGTCGATTTCGTCGTCGCGCTCATTCAGACGCCCCTGCAGGTCGAGAATGCGAATGACCCCTGCTAAGTTGATCCCCTCGCTCGTGAGTTCGTTGATCAACTGCAGGCGCTCGATGTCGGCCTGAGAGTACATACGCGTATTGCCACGCGTACGTTGAGGATTCACCAAACCTTTTTGCTCATAGATACGCAAGGTTTGCGGATGAACGCCCGCTAGTTCAGCAGCGACGCCGATCATGTAGAGGGGGCGATTGCGATCATTCATCGGCTACCCCCTTACACTTTCAGGCGTTGCTGCCTTGAATGCCTCAAGCGCAGCTTTCTGTTCATCGTTAAGGGTGGTGGGAATCTTGACCTCGATCTCGACTTTCAAGTCTCCCGTTCCCGAAGCGTTCTTGCCAAGACGTGGTGCACCTTGGCCTTTCAGCGTGAGCACCGCACCATCTTGTGTTCCTGCCGGAACGCGCACGCGTGCCTTCTTGCCTGAAGGAGTGGGCACTACGATCTGCGCACCAAGTGCAGCTTCGTCGATGCTCACCGGCAGTTTCGTAATGACGTCTGCCCCTTTGCGGCTGAAGTTCGCATCAGGTGCGATCTTGATCGTGACGAGCAGATCGCCCGCTGCGCCACCGTTCGCCCCTGGATGGCCCTTGCCCTTCATGCGCACGCGACCGCCTTCCATGGCACCCGCAGGCACCTTGATGGTAAGGGTCTCCTTCTCCTGCGTTTCGGGGTTCACCACGCGTACTTTCTTTTCGGCGCCTTTGAAGGCCTCATCGAAAGAAACCGTGAGCGTGACTTTCTTGTCCGCTCCCTTTTCAGGCTGCGCTTGACGGGCGCCACCCCCGAAATCCCAATTCGTTCCGAAGGCTCCTTCACCGTTACGCAGGCTTTCCAAGATGTCAGCCCAGTCGATGCCGCCACCGCCACCGCCGCCAAAGGGATTGCCTCCACCGCTGGTGGTGTAGGTGTACGTGCCGCCGCCGAAGGGGTTTCCTCCTCCAAAAGGATTGCCTCCTTGGAAGGGAATCTGGTTTTCGTTCGCGGTGCCGTACTGGTCGTACATCTCGCGTTTTTTATCATCCGAAAGCACCTCGTAGGCTTCGTTGATCTCCTTGAACTTCGCCTCGTCGCCACCGGCATCGGGGTGATGTTCACGAGCAAGCTTACGAAATGCCTTTTTGATCTCACTAGCAGTTGCGCTTCGTGGAACGCCTAGCGTCTTATAGTAATCAGGTGTGGATGCCATTCGTTCCACCTCTCTTTCTTTTCTGATACAAAACAGGCGGACCGTTTGTGACCCGCCTGCTTAACTCCGATTACTCGTTGTCTTCTTCTTCGTCGGTTTCACGTTTCGGTCCACCAACCGCTACCGTTACCATGGCCGGCCTGATGACCTTGTTACCCATGCGATAGCCCTTCTGGTAAACCTGTTCCACGGTTTCATCGGGAACATCGGGGTTATCAACCGTTGCCACCGCTTGCGCTTCGAGTGCTTCGTAGGGTTGCCCCACAGGATCGATGACCTCGACCCCTTCTTTAACGAGCACTTCGTTGAGCTTGGCATACACTGCCGTTACCCCTCCGAGCAGCCCTTCTTCGCCGTTTTCGTTGGCGTAGTCGATGCTTCGCTCGAAATCGTCGAGCACTGGAATGATGTCTTCGACGAGTTTTTCCGTTGCACGCCTGGATTCTTCCTCGCGCTGTTCCTTCATGCGACGGCGGTAAGTGTCCCATTCCGCATGAAGTCTGAGGTATTTGCCCTGCCATTCAGCTGCTTCTTCTTTTGCTTTCGCAACAGCAGCTTCGGCAGATGCTTCTTCGGAAGCTTCATCCCCCGAAGGTTCGGGGGAATCAGCCTCTTCGACGATTTCAGCGTCGACAACTTCAGCTTCCGGCTCGGCATCAGTGGCAGCGGTATCTTTTACCTCTTCCTCTGAATTTCCGTTCACCATGATTAGTTGTCCTTGTTCTCTTCGTCGTCGACTACCTCGAAGTCAGCTTCGATCGTATCGTCTGCTGGAGTGCTCTCTGCTGTCTCAGCAGCTGCACCCGCCTGTGCACCTTCGGTGCTGTAGACGACTTCCGCCAACTTATAGCCAACCTGCTGGAGGTTTTCGGTTTCCTTCTTGATGGCCTCGAGATCAGTGCCTTCAAGCGCGCTGCGAGCTGCCGCGATTGCATCTTCGGCCTGCTTCTTCATGTCGTCGCCGACCTTGTCGGAGATCTCAGCAAGCGTGGTCTCGGTCGCGTTGATGAGCGAATCGCAGTTGTTGCGGATCTCGACTTCCTGCTTACGCGCAGCGTCTTCCTCTGCATGGATCTCTGCGTCCTTCACCATACGATCGACTTCGTCATCGGTAAGTGCGGTAGATCCCGAAATGGTGATCTGCTGCTGCTTGCCCGTGCCCAGGTCCTTAGCGGAAACGTTCACGATGCCGTTCGCATCGATGTCGAACGTAACCTCGATCTGCGGCATGCCACGACGTGCGGCCGGGATACCAGTGAGCTGGAACTTGCCGAGTGTCTTGTTACCAGCTGCCATTTCGCGCTCGCCCTGCAGGACATGGATCTCAACGCTGGTCTGATTATCAGCCGCCGTCGAATAGATCTCAGTCTTGCGGGTCGGGATGGTGGTGTTGCGCTCGATCATCTTAGTCATGACGCCGCCCATGGTCTCAACACCGAGTGAAAGCGGAGTAACGTCGAGCAGCAGGATGCCTTCGACATCGCCTGCCAGAACGCCGCCCTGAACAGCTGCACCCATTGCAACTACTTCATCGGGGTTGACCGACATGTTCGGCTTCTTGCCCGTGATCTTCTCGACCAGTTCCTGCACTGCAGGCATACGGGTCGAACCACCAACAAGGATGACCTCGTCCACGTCGCCCGTCTTCAGATCAGCATCTTTGAGCGCTTGCTCTACAGGCAACTTGCAGCGATCGAGCAAGTCTTTGGTGATGCGCTCGAACTCTGCACGGGTGAGCGTGTAGTCCAAGTGAAGCGGACCAGCTTCGCCTGCAGAGATGAAGGGCAGGTTGATGGTGGTTTGCGTGGTGGAAGAAAGCTCCATCTTCGCTTTTTCAGCAGCTTCCTTCAGACGCTGCATAGCCATCTTGTCCTTACGCAGGTCGATGCCATTATCGGCCTGGAACTTGTCGGCAAGCCAATCGATGATGCGCTGATCCCAGTCGTCGCCACCAAGGTGGTTGTCGCCTGCGGTCGAGCAAACTTCGAATACGCCATCGCCCAGCTCGAGCACCGACACGTCGAACGTACCGCCGCCGAGGTCGAACACGAGAACCTTCTCGTCCTTGTTGGTCTTGTCGAGACCATATGCAAGCGCTGCTGCCGTGGGCTCGTTGATGATGCGGAGCACCTCGAGGCCAGCGATCTTGCCTGCGTCCTTCGTTGCCTGACGCTGTGCGTCGTTGAAGTAGGCGGAAACGGTGATGACTGCTTGGGTGATGGGCTCACCCACACGCTTTTCAGCATCGGACTTGATCTTCTGGAGCACCATAGCCGAGATCTCTTCCGGCATGTAATCGCGTTCGTCGATCGCAACGACAGCACGACCGCCGTTACCGTTCTTCACGTTATAGGCGACGGTCTTCTGCTCCTCGCCCGTTTCGCCATAGGAACGGCCGATGAAGCGCTTCACGGAAGCAACGGTGTTCTCGGGGTTGGTGACTGCTTTGTTCTTCGCAGCTTTACCGACCGTACGTTCACCGTCTTTGCCAAAACCTACTACCGAAGGGGTAGTGCGATCGCCTTCAGCATTAACCAAAATTTCCGGCTCTGATCCTTCCATGACCGCCATAGCGGAGTTGGTCGTACCTAAGTCGATTCCAATAATCTTTGGCATGTTCTTATCCTTTCAATAGAGACTCGTAAAACGAACCTTGTATTACCTTATAGTTAAATGGAGCCTTGTTAAGAAAGCTCCAACGCTTGACATAATATAATCTAAGTGCACCATTGTAAAGTTTTATGCATCACAAACTTTGATATTTCTGTTTGTCTTGCATCTCCGCAGGTCAAGACGGTTTTGGGAATAAAAAATGGAGACGAACCAGCGTTCGTCTCCATAATTCATACACAAGCGACCTTTGAATCACTTGAAATCTTGGCTTCCCACGATCTCGACTCGATCTTCGATGTGCACGCCGCTTTACGCTTCGTTCACCCGATCTCTTATGTCAAACGAACTGCTTGACATACTAGAACCGAATCGTTTCGCCTGCGCATTTTGTTGCGCGCCTGAAAGGTTGCGTACCAAAAGGTTACTTTAGTCTTCAACAACCTCAGGGATAGCGCCCATCGGGCAGCTTTCAACACAGTCGCCACAAGCGATGCAGGACTCTTCGTTAACAACGGTAACAACACCATCGACAACTTCAAGTACTTCTTGGGGGCAATCGTCAACACAAATGCCGCAGCCAATACATTCTTCTTCTAGAATAACTGGATGTGCCATTTCGTACCTCTTTCCTCATTCTCAGCTAGTAAGCTTGTGCGGGTTTGAAAAACCCTCTGTAGGAAAATACCACGTATAGGCACATATTCAAACTGCTTAGCTATTTCTTCTGTAAACGGTTGATGAAGCCCTAGGATACCGCATCTTCAGGAACGGAAGACTCGCTCGAATGAGGCAGCGTGACTTGGTCTGCGCCACCGATCTCCAAGCGCACTTCCCAACCTTTATCGTTCTCGACCACGTTGATATCGATCGAGCTATCCGACTTGTTCGAATACGCCACAAGGTCTTCAAGGGTATCTTTGCTGTCGGTAGTGACTACGATCTCTCTATTTCCAACGCCCGCTTCAGCTTCGATTCGTGCGATGAGCTCTTCGCTGGGCATACCAAATGCATCAATGCGTACCATGGTTCGTCCTTTCTTGTTCGTGTCCCTTACTATTATATCTTTCGCGCGCGACTTAAAGACATCGTCCAAGATGGTAAACGAGTTGTTACATGGCTGCTCAGGCTCGAAGCACTAGTGGCACTAACAAATGCGCGGGAGCTGCTCGCCCACGAGCATGTCCATGATGCGCAACGAACCGAATCCTGTTCGCAGAGAAACGCGCGAGTCACGTCCTTCAGGTTTTTCAACCACCTCGCCGATGATCGCAGCATCAACGCCATACTTGTTCGCCTTCATGGCCGCAAGTGCCACTTCAGCTTCATCGGCAGCTACTACGCACACCATCTTGCCTTCGTTGGCAACCTGGAAGATGTCGTAGCCGAGCATCTCACATGCTCCACGCACGGCATCTTTCACGGGGATCGCGTCTTCTTCGATCACGAAATCAACCTGCGACTGTTCAGCAAGTTCGTTGAGCGTTGAAGCCAGACCACCGCGCGTAGGGTCGCGGAAGCAACGCGTGTTCGGCGCGGCTGCGATCACCTCTTGGATAAGGTGATTGAGCGGAGCCGCATCCGTTTGCAGGTCGGCAGAGAAGCCAAGCTCTTCGCGGCAGCTCATGATCGTGATGCCGTGATCGCCCAGCGTGCCAGTTACCAGAATCTTGTCGCCCGGTTTGCAGTACGCACCAGAAAGATCGACGCCCTTAGGAATGAAACCAATTCCTGAAGTGTTGATGAACACGCCATCGCCATGCCCGCGGTTGACCACCTTCGTGTCGCCCGTCACGATGCGCACGCCCGCTTCTTTGGCCATTTCGGCCATGCTCGCGCAAATACGCTTGAGCTTATCCATCGGATAGCCCTCTTCAAGGATGAACCCGCAGCTCAAGAACTGCGGAACGGCACCGCTGGTTGCAACATCGTTCACCGTACCGCACACGGCCAAGCGCCCGATATCGCCGCCCGGAAAGAACTGCGGGGTGACCACGAAGCTGTCGGTCGAAAACGCGACGCGCTCACCTTCAGGCGCTTCAAGGCGCGCGGCATCATCGCCAACGCGAAGCTCTTCACCGGCATACGCCTCGAAGAA
This sequence comes from uncultured Eggerthella sp., assembly GCA_902464295.1. GTDB lineage: Bacteria > Actinomycetota > Coriobacteriia > Coriobacteriales > Eggerthellaceae > Anaerotardibacter. Next base: position 37,115 of record CABQIW010000006.1, on the reverse strand, counting down.
CACCTCGTCGATGATGCGCTTCATCATCGAACCGCCGCTTCCGTGCCCTAACAGTACTGTTTCGTCCATATTCAGTTCCTTAGATTTAGATGAATTCGCCGGTGGTGGTCATGACCAACCGCCCGGTCTTAACTCCCTTGGTGCCCAGGATAAGGTTCGCCACATCCTGAACCTCGCCAGTCTCTCCTTTCAGGATGATGACTTCAAGGCAGTTGTCTTCGTCGATATGCACATGGACCGACGTGATGATGCGATCGAGGTAACGATGCTGAATGAAGTGCAGCTTTTCCTGCAGATCGCTCGCATGGTGGCCATAGACGATGGTGAGCGTGCCCATGACGATACGCCCAGGCGTTGCGCACTCCCCTTCCACGAGCGCATCGCGCACAAGATCGCGAATGACTTCGCTGCGGTTCTTCGCGAGACCGCGACGCGCAACAAGATGATCGAAGTTGATAAGAAGGTCTTCCGGCATTGCTACCGAGAAGCGCACAAGATCACTACTCATACCAATTGCCTTTGCTTTGAACTAAACGAGATTGACGGTAACGCCTGGTGCAGAGCTGGCATCTTTATCGAGGGCGTCCTGCGCATCGGTAAGGAGCGCGCGAGCTTCGTCCATGAGCCCTTGGATCTCCTTGAGCACCGCAGCAGTGTTCTCATAACCGTTGTCATCTGCTTTATGGAACAACTTGTGCGTCCAGCGACGATTCAGCGCAACTTGGTCGTCCATTTGCTCGAGCATCATCTTGAATTGATCGACATTCACACCATTGGTACACATGGCACGTTCCTATCTCTTACACGATCTTTGCCTTTTGCGAAGATCGAACAGTGCGATTTTGCATGGATAACGCGGTCTCCTGCCGAGGACTCTCGCGCCGAAGCGCGGTGTTCGACAAGCACGTTTCCTGTCTGTATTATCGGGCTGCAAATGAGAGAAGAGAAGTCTCATTTTTACTAGCGGTGTGAATTATTCCGTAATTAGTGTTATTCAACACAAGAACTCCCTTTTGGGGGAGCTCTTGATCGTTCATATGGGCTTCGTCATCACGGAAGCCGCACATGAATGATGATTCGGATGGAGGTTTATGCGTTATAGCCGTTTGGATTCTGGCTCTGCCAATTCCAGGCATCGGCGCACATGCGCGCAAGGTCGTATTCTGCAACCCAACCCAGTTCGGTCGCTGCTTTATCGCATGCTGCATAGTTCTCCGCGATATCGCCCGGTCTGCGTTCGACGATCCGATACGGCAGCTCCTTGCCACACGCCTGCTCGAAGGACTTGATAACCTCAAGCACGCTCGAGCCCGTGCCCGTGCCCAGGTTGAAGATCGCAACACCACTGCGCGTGCCGTCTTCTGCCACAGGGCCTTCGATGCTGCCCAGCCCGATCGCTTTACCCGTACCAACTTTGCCGCCCATGAAATCGAGCGCTTTCACGTGCCCACGCGCAAGATCGACTACGTGGATGTAGTCGCGCACGCCCGTACCATCAGGAGTAGGGTAGTCGTCGCCGAAGACCTGGATACATTCGAGCTTGCCCGTGGCAACTTGCGCCACATAGGGAAGCAGGTTGTTCGGGATGCCCTTCGGGTCTTCGCCGATCCTGCCACTTTCATGCGCTCCGATCGGGTTGAAGTAACGCAGCAACACCACATTCCACTCAGGATCCGCACGGTGCAGATCGGTAAGGATGCGCTCGAGCATGGACTTGGTCTCGCCATAAGGATTGGTGGCCTCATGCTTGGGACAATCTTCGGTGATAGGAATCATCTCGGGATCACCGTAGACAGTTGCGCTGCTCGAGAAGATGATGTTCTTCACGCCATGGTTGCGGGCTACGTCGAACAATACAAGCGAACCGGTAACGTTGTTCCAATAGTATTCGAGCGGCTTCTGCGTGGATTCGCCCACCGCCTTGAAGCCCGCGAAGTGGATGATCGCATCGATGTCGTGTGTAGCGAATACGTTGTCGAGCGCTTCACGATCGAGGATATCCACCTGATAGAACGTGAGCTTTTCAGGCTTACCCGTGATCTCGCCAATACGACGAATGGCCTCTTCGCTCGAGTTGGAAAGATCGTCGACCACGACCACGTTGTAGCCCCGATCGAGCAATTCAACACAGGTGTGACTTCCGATGAAACCCGCGCCGCCGGTTACGAGGATCGTCTGATCTGCGGGTGCAGTTGCTAAGCTTTTGTTCGCCATAAGATACCTTTCGTTCTTCTCTTTATTATAGGTGCTTGCGTTGGTGAGGTAATCTGGCGTGCAAGTTTTATCATTTAATGCGCATTTACCCGTGTGAGCATTTCTTTAAGAAGCGCCCAGGCGCGTTGCTTGCGTTCGTCGGTCTGGAGCATACGTTCGAAATCAACGAACGCGCAACAAGGCCTTCCAAGAACACCATCGCAGCAGTCCAGTTTGATCGGCTGATTATAGGCAAGCGAAAGGATGCGCGCTGAAGCTTGCTCGGTTACCACAATACACAGCGGGTCGATCGCTTCGATAAGATGAAGGAGCGAAGGCGCATCGAGCTCTTCTTCGGGCTGTGGAACGCCGCCAAGCGCGATCCAAAAGATATCGGAAGCAGCGATTCCAGCACGCGCAGCTGTTGCTTCGATAGCTTTGCGAGTCTGTTCAGAAGGAGCTTCTTGTGAAACGACGCAAAAGAGCGCATTCACGTTCCCTTGGAAATAAGGTGCAAAAGCAGAGCATTCTGCCTCGCGCTGACGCTCGTACACCGACTGATTATCAGGCTGCACTGGCATGCGGTTGTCCAGAGAAGACATCATGCGCATAGCCTTATTGCTCGATGAAGCGCAGCATATCGAGCGGCTTCTCGATCACGTGATCGGGTGTAGCAGCCATCAAGCGTTCTTGTGGCTGGTATCCCCAGGTCACCGCAACCGCTTCCATTCCTGCATTGTGAGCTGCCTGCATGTCGCTCGCTGAATCCCCGAAGAAGAGGCACTCTTCAGGAGCAACACCGAGCTCGCTGGCGCAAAGCAATAACCCTGTGGGATCGGGTTTGCGCGGCACAGCGTCTGATTCACCATGCGCGACTTCGATCAGGTCGGGGAAGAATCGGTCGCGCACATCGAGCACACCCTGCTCGAACTTATTCGACAAGATCGCAAGACCCACGCCTGCATCCTTAGCTTTTTCGAGTGCCTCGGTGATCCCATCGAATTCGGCAGTGTAGATGATGCCGAATTCATGATAGAAATCTTTGAAATTCTGGAAGACGCGCTTGGCCTGTTCAGGAGTTGCCTCTGCTGGCACCGCTTGCGCGATAAGGCGCGCCGCTCCATCGCCCACATACGTAAGGATCTCTTCAGAGGTGTGGGGCGGAAATCCTTGGTCGGCAAGGGCTTTGTTCGTCACATTCACCAGATCGGGAAGCGTGTGGAGCAATGTGCCATCGAGATCGAAGATGAACGCTTTGTATGTTCGATGTTCACTCATAGCTGCCTTTTAGTCATTCGGAAGAATCTCTTTCTGCGATTATGCCACAGAATCAAGAAGGAGCACCTGCCGAGTAACAGAGGACATAGTTACCCCGCAGACGCTCCATAATCGTTTTTCCTGTTAACGTGCTTTCGCAGACTTACACGAATTCAGCAGGCTTCTTATCCTTCGAGAAGATGGTTTTGATACCCTTCACCGCCAAAATGACAGCGAACACGATCAGCAGTGCTGCGATCGCGAACTGCAACACGTTAGCCAGCGTGAACGCCCCTGCTGCGATAGCGGAAACCTTGCCCCACAACGTCATGACCAACGAGGTGAGCGTGACGATGAGCATGAACACCATGGGGATGTAGAACATCTTGTTGTTCTTGCCTGCATTGCCCAGCCATGCGCACACCGCAAGCAAGCCGAGCGCTGCGAGCAGCTGGTTCGCCGCACCGAAGAGCGGCGCCACTAGCTGGTAACCAGTAAGACCAAGACCAACGCCGAGCACCACCGTGATGATCGTTGCGACCCAAGAGTTCGTGATAGATTTGCGCCAACCCGTAAGCTCAGAGATGTCTTTGCCGTGTGGGGTGAAAAGCTCCTGGAACATATAGCGTCCGAGGCGGGTTGCCGTGTCGAGCGAGGTCAAGCAAAACACCGAAACCGCCAGAACGAGCAGCGCATAAGCAATGTCGGTTGCACCTTCAAGACCAGGGATCACTCCGAGCATCTGCGAAAGACCTGCCGCAAAGACCTGCGTGGGAGAAGCGTAGGTGCCATCCATATAGCCGGTGAACACGAACGCAACCGCGCAGAGCGAAATGATCGCAACAAGGCTTTCCAGCAGCATACCGCCATAAGCGATCGGCAGCGCTTGCCCTTCCTTGTCGAGCTGCTTTGAGGTGGTGCCTGAAGCAACTAGGCTATGGAAGCCCGAGATTGCACCGCAGGCAATGGTGATGAACAGTGCCGGGAAGAGGAAGCCACTTGCTGCAACCTTGGAATCGCCTGCTGCAGCGAACGCACCCGTGAACGCCGGAATCTGAAGATCGTTCGAAGCGCCCATGATGCCTGAGCCGATGATGCCAACGACCGCCAAGGCGATCATGCCGTAGAGCAGGTAACTTGAAAGATAGTCGCGTGGCTGAAGCAGCACCCACACCGGCGCGATCGAAGCCGCGAAGATATAGACGCCCACGATCATCATCCAAGAGAAGTTATCGAGCTGAATGACCGGGAAATTGTAGCCAATAGCAACTACGGCAATGATGATCACGATCGCTGAGATGATGTTCGCTGCGGCTGGGATCTTGCGCCCACGCGTAACGATGCCATAGACGATCGCAACCACCACGAACAGGATCGAGATCATAGCCGTGCGCGAATTCGCAACGTTCGTACCTGCTACCACCGCGGCGCGCGTTGGATCATCAACAGGAACAGGAGTAATAGCGAACGTACTTGCTACGATCGAAGCGAAAGCCGCGACCACGAGCAACAGCGTAAGGTAGGCGAACACGCAGAAGAGCTTCTTCGCAGTGTCGTCGATGTTGCGCTGAATGACCATCGCGAGCGTGCGGCCCTTATGACGGATCGAAGCGAAGAGCGCACCGAAATCGTGAACCGCACCGAAGAAGATGCCGCCGATGAGCACCCAGAGCATGACCGGCACCCAGCCGAAAATCGCTGCCTGGATAGGACCGTTGATGGGCCCTGCACCTGCGATCGACGAGAAGTGATGCCCAAGCACTACGTAAGGCGCTGCGGGAACATAGTCTTTGCCATCCTGCAATTCATGAGCCGGGGTCTCCCGATTCGGATCAACGCCCCACTGCTTTGCCAGCCATCTTCCATAGAAGAGATAACCGCACAGCAATGCTGCAATCGCAATTAAGAGGATAACTACCGCACTCATGTCTTTTTCTTCTCCTTGTGATCAAGCTTTTGGTTCGATCGCTCTTCAAAAGCAGAAATCGACATGCGTGGAACGACAAGCCTTCTGACCCGTCGGCCCATACAGATCGATTTTTAGCACACTGATTTTAGAACAAGTTTGCTTCAAGTGTGTTAATTAATTCTTTGCCTTGAGGATTGGTGGTAATAGAGGAATCTGAAAGGTCGATAAGAGCCAACCGAAGGTCGGTCCACCCCTTCAATCCGAAGCTGAAGTTCTTGCGGAACTTCGTTTTTCTTACCAGCTCTTTCGCGTTTGTGTCAGCGGTTTCAGCGATGATGACCAATGAAAGGAATGTGGTCATATGCTCACTGTTGAGCTCCACGAGTGAAAGTGCTTCGGTCTTCATGAAAGCGATCAGCCCTTCAATCGTTACCGCATCAAGATGCTCGAGCGAGCGAAACAAGATGTGCTCATGGATGTTCGCACCCCAGATCTTCGCCTTCTTCGAGAGCACATACTGCATGCTCTCTGAATGGAACTGGGCACGCCCCTGAAACGTTTGGCCGGCAAGCTCAAAGGTGTCTTCCACATCGAAGTAACCTTCATGAGCAGCGAGCAATCGTTCTAGTAGCTCTTGCCGTTGTACCATGTTGCATCATCACCTTGCGGTCGTAGCTGAGTCCTTGTTTACCTTAATCCTAACAATCGCTGTATGTTCCGTGAATATCTGGCTTCGGAACGAATCGGGGGAAGATTCTCTTAAAATTGTATGGTGAAAGATATAAGAGGTCGTAATGAAGAACGCTCAAGAACATAACGAATATAGCGAACAAGAAAATGACCAGCTGCGCACCGACGCGCTGATGATGATCAATGCGCTGCGCGCACAGCACGGCGATGCAGTTACGCGCGTGATCTCTCACTTGGCCGCGTCCGATCAGTTCTCTGCGTTGGTGGGCGACAACATCGCGCCTTATCGGAGGCTCATGACCTACTACGAATGCGCGATGATGGAGGTCGAAACGAAATTCCGCGTGCTCGATGCCGAATATGGCCTGCAGCACGATCGCAATCCCATCGAGTCGATCAAAACGCGTCTTAAGAGCACCGATAGTCTCTCGAAGAAACTTGCGCGCAAAGGGCTGCCGATCAGCGTCGATTCGATCGAGGAGAACATCAAGGACGTGGCGGGTGTTCGTGTAGTGTGCACCTTCCTCAAGGACCTCTACACCTTGGCAGACGCGATCCTCGCCCAAGACGATGTGACGCTTATCGAGCGGCGCGATTATGTGAAGAACCCGAAACCGAGCGGATATCGCAGCCTTCACCTCATCATCGAGATCCCCATCTTCCTCGAATCGGAAAAGCGCCTGATGAAAGTTGAGATTCAGCTGCGTACCATTTCGATGAACTTCTGGGCATCGCTCGAACATCAACTGCGCTACAAGAAGAACTTGAGCGAAGAAGACATAACTGCCATGAATACAGAACTGATCGAGCTCGCTGAAAACGCCGCCACACTCGACGCGCGCATGCAGGCGTTACGCAATTTCCTCGATCAAGCAGAATACATGAACTAGATTTGTGCTCGCGTTAATCCCGCACGCACATTAAACCTACGTTCTTATTACCCCTATGCCTGCATTAAGCCCGCGTCCACTCCACCTTGCGTTCGCTCTACGCAGTTGCTTTCTTCTTCGGACGCCCAGCTAAACGCGGACTATTGAAATAGTCTTTCACATCGGCCGCTGAAACCAATCGTGCGCTTCCTATCTTTTCCGTGCGCAAGATACCTTCGCGAATCAGCGCGTGGATGCGAGAACAAGTTACATCAAGCACATCGGCAGCTTCCTGTACAGTCATCGTCGAAAGCTCTTTGTTGTCTTTGTCGCATTCCACCACGATACCCAGCACTCTGCCATCTTTTGGAGGCGTATGATCCATTCGAGGTTTAGGAAGAGATCGCCCTTCACTGATCGCTTGTGAGATCCAAACTTCAAGTAGGTCTTGTGCCATAAATGCTGCGTCGAACAGGTCTTTCCCTTGGGTGTGAATTCCTAGGTCGGGAAACTCAACTTCGAACCCCTTGTCCCAAGGCGTAATGATAGCTTCATAAAGGTATTTCATAAGATTTCCTCTTTTTGCTTTAGTGCTTAAAGTAACCCAAGCTTTTGCTTAATAGATCGCTCAACGCCTGGGGAAAGATCACCTGGATGTCGCGGAATAGGAAATTCTTCTCCTGCCGCATTTGCATAGATATCATGCTGGGCGCCATGCCTTATGAAACGTCCACCCATTTTCTTAGTCAGTCTTATTGCTTGTCGTGCTGTTAGCGGCATAGGCGATTCTTTCTTTTATTGTAACTATTAGTAATAATTTTTCAACTGCATTTTCTCTTTCTATATTGCTAAAACAAACTCATATTTCTTTGAAGAAAAACTGAACTTTTAAAGAGACACATCTTAGATTTTTCTGATTTTTTTCCAATGCAATGCTGAGTTATGGCTCGATAGAACAAAAGGAGGGCGATTGCTCGCCCTCCCGTAAATCACTTAACAAGTGAAGTTATGTTGCACCTCTTATGCGTGAGAATGATGTGCGCTACCAACCGTAACCGTTGATTCGTCGGTCGTACCGATAAGATCCTTTTCCATCTTATCGATGTGCTTGGTGTTACGCGTGCGGCGAAGAACAACCACTGCACCATAGATGATGGTGAGGAGGATGCCCGCAATCATGAACCAGTGTACCCAGCATTCTTCGTGATCGAATGCAGCGAGCGGATTCTCATCGTCAGCGATCTCTTGCTCAGGAGCTGCCAGTGGGTTCTCCTCGTCAGGAATTACAACCGCAGGAGCAGCTGGGGCTGCTGCAGGTGCTGCAGGTGCAGCTGCCGGAGCTGCAGGAGCGGGAGCAGGAGTTGGCGTAGGTGCAGGTGCAGGTGCAGGAGCTGGCGCAGGTGCAGGAATAGCAGTGAAGTTCGCTGTGAACGTCATCGCACCCGAGATAGCAACCTGAGCAGTTGGGGTAGTATCCCATGCAAGCGAGGCCTGATCGAAACCGTCATTTGCAGTAGCAGTAGGAATCTGAGCCTGCTGCAGATAACCTGTACCATTCACGGCAGGATTGCCATTAGCATCCAGCAGCGTTACATAGGTATGACCAATGTTTACCGTACCGTTGTTGGCAACAAAGTCGACACGTGCCTGATACATATCAGGAATGCCGTCGCCCTGGTCCGGATTGTTCGGATCGGTACCGATCGTGTCAGCTGCATACACAACATGAATAACATGGTCAGTAGTTACTTGTGCAAAGTTATACGAACCATCTTCGTTTAACGTTGCGGCCTGTCCATCAACAGTCACCGAATCAAGAATATAGTTCTCGTTTGCCTGGAAGGACACACTAAAATCAGCGCCATTAATAACCGTTGTGTTTCCTGCAGTCGCAGTACCATTTTCAACAGTTACAGCGACGGTGTGGGTCGCAACTTCCTTTGCCTCATAGGACCAAGAACCGTTGATGGTCACATCGGCATCGCCCATCACGCCAGCGTTGGGATCGGTCCAACCGCTGAAGGTGTAGATGCCATCAACGTTTCCGTACTGATCCTTGTGCTCGACGGTGTAGCCAGCGGTGAAGGTCTGGTCTGCCGTGTAGGTCTGACCTTTCACATACAAACCGTTATCGGTAGGGATCGTCACGTCCGCCGGGACGTTTTCGGTGCCCCAATCATAAGCGACGGTGTGGGTCGCAACTTCCTTTGCCTCATAGGACCAAGAACCGTTGATGGTCACATCTTCGGTGCCCATCGTCTGGGTGCCGGTCTTGTCCCAACCGCTGAAGGTCCATGTGCCGTTGACGTTGCCGTACTCGTCGTAGGTGTTGACGGTGGCGTATTCAGTGGCATCGACCGTGTAGGCCTGACCGTTCACATAGGTGTTGGTATCAGTAGGAAGGGTGTACGCCTCGGAGATCTCGCTCGCAACATCGCCCCAGTTGTAGGTGACGGTGTGCTTTTGAGCAAAGTTTGCGGTATAGGTTGCTGGAGTATTGAGGCCATCGACCTTCTCTGGAATGAAGTTGGCTTTGGTGGAGACTACGTTGCCAGCTTCATCGGTCCAGTTCTCGAAGACGTAACCATCGGACGCATTCGCGATAGAGCCCTGAACGTTACCTCTAGCCGTTACGTTCTCTGAAGTAATGCTCACCGAACCGCCAGCATTCGCCTGATACTTAATATCAGTGGTATAAATTGCAGTTAGGGTTACGTCACCTTCATCGTTAGTGATGGAATTCCATTCCTTGAACGTATACCCCTCATGTAACGCTGGAGTAGGATTCTCTGGAAGAACGGCAGCCGTAGGTGCAGCCCAATCAGCCTTAGTTTGTAATTCTCCATTCGTAACTTCGTCTAACCAGGTATATTTCACAATTTTGGCGATACCGTCAAGATGCCAGGTAACAGTAATGTTTTTCTGCCCCTCGTCCGTCCACTTTGTTCCAGGAGTACCTTGGGCATCAGGATAATCATTTGCACCTTCAGACGTTTTCATAGTCCATTCGGACACCACATTCAATGGAAAACTATTCCCATTGAAGCGAGTAATAGTTGAGGTCTTTGAGATCACGCTAGCTTTGTCGGATTCAGACGCGGACTGTCCTAATGAAGAACCTGGCGCAGTTGTTATTGCATTAGCTATTTCGCCAAGTGTATACCATACTCCATCCTCATTCCCATTTAATTCAATGCCTTTTGACGCAATAAGAACATTTGCTTCATTCTCTGTTACATTACTTGTCTTCTCGATCATTGCATAAACATATACAGGATAAGATGCAGCAATAACGTTCACTGTAAAAGATTCACTGCCGGCATTCCGTCCATTGCCCCATGTATGCGTAATCGTTACAGAGCCCTCCGAAACACCAGTTACGGTGGCGGTCTTTGCGTTACCCTTCACACTTGCTTTTGTTATATCTGAAGAAGACCATTTATGATTGGATGAGCCACTGGTCGAAGACAGGTTAATCGTTTTATTGACAGCCACTTCAGTTTGACCAGAAATTCCAAGCGTTTCAATCCCCTCATCGGGATTGCCGGAACGAACCTGCTCGGCATAAGCCTTGACGTTAGCCCATTCATCCGCTACTGCAGCCTTGTCAGAATCGGACAGACGATTGTAAACATCCTCGATCTTTTTAAGTGCTGCAAGGACGGAGTCCGTATCTGTGGCATCGCCCATAGCTTCGCATGCTGCATGGAATTCATCCAAGCTTGCATAAGTCACCTGTGGGGCTGCTGCCTTGGCTGCAAGCTTTTGCTCGGTCTGCTTTGCTTGGACAATAACTTCGTTGTTTTCTTCAGCGGGCTTATCGCTGACTTGATCAACGAGTTCGCTCTTTGTGTTCTCTTCCGTATCAGCGAACGCGTTGTCGCCGTAGAAGAAGTTCGAGAACGAAAAGATAAGTGCGACGGACAAGATCACCGAAATGATCTTTCCTCCCACGGTCTTCTGCGCATCGAGTGCCCAATTGAGTACACGCATTTTTTTCCTCCAAAAGCCTTTCCAACAACCCCAGCAGTAATTAGTAACAAAACTGTTATGAACTGGTAGAAGTTCGTGCGCGGTGCTTACTTATTAATAATGTGTTTGCGCACGCGTTTATTATGACAATTTTTCTTACAGCAAGCTTTGTTTTGACCGCTAAATGATAGAATAATGACATGATAAATATCTCGAATTCGCTCTCGAACGGCACGATTCAACACAACCAGAGGACCCATCATGCTTCAAACACCTGAAGATTTTGCTGCAATGGATGACCCTTCAGCCTCCACTTCCGAGATAGTGGCCTACCGTCCAGAATGGCGCGACGAAGATATTGCCCTTGTTTGCGGAATCGCTAACGCTGGTGGCGGCAGAATCGTCATCTCCCCCAACATCAATGACCGGGTGAAAAAAATGAAGCGCTTCAAGAAAACTTTTGAGCGCATTCCTCAGCTGGCTTGGCGTGAACTCGGTCTTACGTGCAGTACCGAACCCGTTATGAATGGCATGAACCTATGCCTCGAAATCCAAGTGCCTGCTGCCCCGCATCCTATTCGGTATGGAAACAACTACTACCTTTATAACGAAGGGATCAATAGCATCGTTCCTAGAGAGCTTTTTGATCGGCTGCTTGCTCCGAACATCGAAACACCCCAAGCGGCGACCGAAGTTACTCAAGCTTCTCGTGATGCGCAAACACCCAACAACGCACAAGCTGCTCTTCAAGCCAACGAGATCAGTCTTGCCGATCATCGAGCACGTGAACAGGAAAGCGCCACTTCATTATCTTCTTCCACTGTTTCCGTTGCTTCCGCTCCTTCTACAAGCCACAAACCAACCTTTAACGAAACCTCAATCGCGGCGGCAAATCGTCTTGATATGACGATCACCGATGAATACATCTTGAAGGTGCTTGAAACAAACGGTCGCGTAACCGCCCTTCAAATAGCAAAGCTCTTAGAAATAAGCGAAAGCACGGTACGCCGCTCATTTCGGCGACTGCGCGAGTATGGTTTTATCGAGCGGATCGGCTCGAACAAAGCAGGATATTGGCGCGTGCTTCATAAATAAAGATTGCCGTTAAGAGAAAAATGCCTGTTTGGAGCATGTTTTTTTCGCATGACACAAAAAAGTTATGGTAAAAGAATATTAGAAAATATAGTTCGCTGTTGTTCGAAAATCCTATTACAGTTTTGCTATGTAATAGGGGGGGGTAGATTTATGAAGAAGAGCAACTGGCTTATTGTGGGTCTTCTTGTCGTAGCTTCCGTTATTTTCTTGGCTATGTGGTATGTTCTGGGATTCAATCTTATCGACGACCCGCTCGATTTAGTTATATCCATTGTTTGGTGGGTCGTGATCATTGCCATTTGCTTGCTTATCCAGTGGTCTGAAAACAAGCGTAGGCGCTCTATTCGTACTACCCTACTTGCTCCTGGAGTTATGTACAATCCTGAAGTGGGTGTTGTCGAAGTTGCTCCTGGTCAGACTCATGCTCAAACCTTGGAGCGCATCCTGAGCAACCTCACCTATGGTTTTGATACTGAAGAAAACGCGAACGAACAGCACATTCGTTTCAAGCAGATCGTTCGCTCGAAGAAATTCGCTAACGATGGCGATACTTGGACCGGCGAGGTAGTCGATGTTGCAAACCCAAATCAGGTTCGCTATTTCCAGAACAAAGCAGAGCTTGCACGCTTGATAGATGTCGCTTAATCTTCCACGCGTTCGTACAAGTTCTTTTTAACAAGTTCAATGAAACCAATGCCTGTCTTTTCCATGACGGGCATTTTTTGGTTCTGTACCAGGTTCGTTTGGCCTACCGTACAAGCCTTTCCACGCAAAACTCTTCCGTACAAAAGCACGGGCTTCTTTGCTATGCGTCGTAGTCCATCTTCTTTTCGAAATAGCGACTGATGAACATGATGGGGAGCGTGAGGCAAAGATAGAGCGCTCCGAGTAGCAAGAAGCAACCGAAGAAATTGTAGTTCGTGGCGCTGATCTCGCGCATGGTCTGAGTAAGCTCGATAACTGCGATCACCGAAAGCAGCGACGAGTCTTTTATGATGCTCGCAAATTGTCCGGTGAGTGCCGGAAGGATACGCGAGACCATCTGGGGCAATTCAACCGAAATCGCACATTGCGTGCGCGAAAGTCCTAGCGCGCGGGCAGCTTCGATCGGACCACGAGGTAGCGATTCATATCCGCCGCGAATGATCTCGGCAATATAAGCGCCAGCGAATACTGAAAGGATAAGAATGCCTGCAACTACGCGGTTCTCGACACCCCATGCTGTGCCGATGATGTAGTAGAACAGATAGATCTGCGCGATGAGGGGAGTGCCGCGAATGATCTTCACGTAGAAATCGCAAAGATAGCGCACTGGCAAGAAACGAGCATTCTGCCCCAACGCTACCGGAATCCCAATGATCAGGCTTCCAACAAGACTGAATAGCGAGATGAACACCGTAAGGCAGAAGCCATCCCAGATGCGCGCACGATATTGCACCACAAAATCAAAATTGAGCGCAATGCCTGCCATGGAAAGCGAAACGCCTACCACCGCAACAACAGCAACAACTACCACGAAGTAATTGAGCGCGCGCTTCCACGGAGCAACGGGGCTGTCCTTCGCTGCCATGAAAATATTGCTTTTAGGATAGCTGGTGCTCATCTGCGCATGCCTTTGGGTCGAAATGGTCATGCAGCTCCTAGAGGCGTAGGAGCTGCATCAAGCTACTTAAAAGTGTAGCGGTTCATCGGGGATTTACGTGCGCGGCGTAGAACACGGTTTTCAATGTTGCCGCATATGGCAGTTTCTTGCACGCCCCGTTACTGAACCCGCTACCGAACAACCCGCGATCTTGCAGTGTCTGTGTTGCCTTTGCTCGGAATTGTTCGGATTACTCGAAATCGAAGAACCACTTGAAGTCATATTCATCGAAGGCCTTCTTCTCTTCAGCAAGATACTTCTCGGTCAAGCGATCGAATTCACCATCTTCTTTCGACTGAGCGATGAATTCGTTCAACTGATCGAGCAGTTCGGTGTCACCCTTCTTCACTGCGATTCCCCATGCCTCAGGATCTTGGAAGGGAATGAAGACCGCTTTGGTGGTATCGGGGTTCGCAAGGTTATTGCGATAAATCGTGAGCTGGTCGTAGAGGAAGCCATCGGCTTTGCCCTGAACCACTTCGGTTACGCACGCGCTCTCATCTGCCAAGCGTACGATATCAGCATTGGGCAGATTCTTCGTTGCCCACACATCGCCCGTTGAGCCCGTCTTCACCGCTACCTTCTTGCCTGCCTGGTTTAGGTCGCTTGCTTCTTCAATGCCAGAATTCGCATTTGCCAAGATGGCAAGCTGGGCCATTGCATAGGGATCAGAGAAATCGACTGCTTCTTTGCGTTCATCGGTGATGGTCATGGAGCTGATAACGCAGTCTGCCTTATCGGTCTGCAACGAAGGAATCAGGCCATCCCACGCGGTATTCTCGATCTTGAGATCATAGCCATATTTGTCAGCGAAGTCCTGCATGAAATCGACCGAGAGGCCCTCGGCTTCGCCCGCTTCATCCTTCGTTTCGAAGGGTGGATAGGCAAGCTCCATTGCCACGGTCAAGATCGGTTTGCCGTTTTCGCCCACGGCATCGCTCGTTTTATCATCTGCCTTTTCGGAAGAACAGCCCGAGAGCATGCACAGCGCGAGTGCGAAGGCAGCGGCGATCGCGAGCAGTGCGAGCCAGGCTTTTCTTGTCTTTACGGTTGAAGCGTTCATAGGATTCCTTTCACTTTGTTATTTGTGTCGCTGTTTACTGAATCGAATCTGAAGTGATCTACTGAACAAAAGCTACTGTGAGCTCGCGTCCTCTTTTTGATTTGCCGCGATGAAATTAGCTCTGATCTGGTTGAGTGTGGCGCACGTTATCGCAAAGGCATCTGCATCGACCCCTTGCATCTGAGTGCTTACCAAGGTAGTTGAGATTGTTTCGAATGCCGAACGAAGGCTCTTCCCTTTGGGGGTAAGACTCACCTCCGTACGGCGTTTATCGGTAACGCTCTTTTGAGTTTGCACGTATCCGCCCAGTACGAGCTTCTTCACGAGCGCGGTTATCGTTGACGGGTCGCGGTGGATCTTTTCGGAGAGTTCTTGCATCGTAATTGTCTCTTGTGCGAAGAGCGCCACCAAAATGTCGCCATGCGATGGAACCAGGTCCTTGAGTCCCGCTTGAGAAAGAAGAGAAATAAGGTAGGTGTTCGCTGCTGCGAGCGTTTGAGAAAGCATGCTCACGAACGAACCCTCTGCAGCGTTCGTTGCCGAAATTGCTTCTGATGCTTTTTGTTTGGCAGGGCTCTTGATCGTTGCTGAGTTCACCATGAAACCTCTTCCTGCTTCTCCACGATCGCGTCGAATTTGCATACATAGTGGCAGTTGCCGCACTCATCACAGCGCTCCCCTAAAATGCGATACGGACTTCCTGGCACGATAGCCTTATGCGTGCATGCTTCCTCGCATAGACCACATTCCGTGCAATCGTCGGTGATGTGAAAACCTGGTGCAATGAACGTGGCGCCGCCCCAGCAAAAACGTTCTCGAAGTATCTTGTGATCGCGATTCACCATGTTGAAGTCATAGTCGTAAAGTTCGCCCCATGCGCGCTGCAAAACCAGCACAACAGTTTCGGGATACTTCTTGATGTCGTAGTCTGCAACGGCAAATTGCGGATTCGTTTTGATGAGTTGATCCGTTTCTTCGGTTGAAAGTTCGCGCACATCGCCACTCACACGCACCATATATCCTGGTTGAAAGTGAGGCATGTTGTCCTCATCCCATTCGCAAGGCGCAGCGGTAACTTCACCACACACGGAAAGCTTACCGCCCTCGATCATCTGACGATAGAAAGGCTTGCCTGTCATGGTGCGCAGATAGAGTCCGTTTTCGTCATGCGCGAAGAAGTGCGCGATGCGCGAATCCACCCCGCCTTTTCCATCGAGCGTAGCAAAGCTGCAGCACCCTACTTTATCGAATAATTCATATACCTCTGCGATCGAAAGCATCTTGGCTCCTTTCTGAAAGACTGCTCTTTTAACGGTGTCTGACCATGAATTCAGCTGCAGATGATCAGGAAAAGATCAACGAGTTTCACCTGTTTCTTCTTCGGAGGGCGCTACCCGGCTGGCAACGATACGGGCGATCTCTTCTGCGTGCTCCTTCATGAGGTCGCGTCCAAACATTTCCGTGTTGTCTTCAGATACGTTTGAAACGCTATTAGCATCGATGAAAAAGTTGCCTGCTTCGGACTCGATCACGTCAAAGCTGCCGAACGTGAAACCGAGCGCTGCAGCAGCTGTTTCGCAATCTTTCACGATTTCTGGCGAGATATCAGGATAGAGCTGATAGGTTGAGCCGAATCGGTAGGCTGAAAGGCCGTTATCAGCCACCCCGCGCTTCACCACCAGGGCGACCTTGCCTCCGATAATCTCAACACGCGTGATAAACCCACGTTCAGGCGCGATATAGTGCTGAACGATGAATTCGCGCTCAGGCGCTTGAGAGAGGAAGTTGCGTGCTTCCTGCTCGTTTTGCACGATCGCAGTATCGACCGTACGGCCGCTGCAAACGGGCTTGATCACGCAAGGATAAGAGAACGTGGTTTCGTCTTCGGCGGCGAGCTTTTGCGGTGTTCCTTTACCATAGATGCGCGGTGTCGAGATGCCTGCTTCGTGAAGCGCGGCGGTAGAAGCGAACTTGTCGATCTCGTAGGCGTGGGCGCGAGGTTCGTTGATGAGTAAGATCGAAGTGTCCTCGATAGCTTGGATGAGCATATCCATGTTGCGCAGCGCCTGTTCATGTCCACGATTGAGCGCACTCGCGAATACGCGGCTTACCAACACATCGCACTCAAGCGCTGCATCAACGCTATTTGCTTGTTGCATGTTGATCATTCGAACGTCGTGCGCGATGCCTGGCAGCGTGTCTTTTAGTGCACGGGAGATCTCAGCGCTAAGTTTATGATCCGACCATTCATCAGATTCGAACAGGACACCGATCACGAGCGGCTCTTTCATCACGCTATTATGTTCGTGCAGCTGAATGGCGTTGTCTTGCTGCATCTCTTCTTCAGATGCCATGAAGTCCCTTTCGATAAAAATACTTTGACATCAAATTAAATTTTCTCGATATTACTTTGATATCCAACGATTGTCAAATATAGATTCTTTTTTGCGCGGTAACGAGACACTTACATAAGGCTTTCAGCTCTGTGCTCATGCTTGATTGCTTGTTTTGAGAAGACTAGGGTGAAAGTGCTCCTGCAAAGAAGAGCCCGAAGAGCTTTAGCGTATGTATCGCAAATGCGCTTGAGTTCTACGAGAAAAGCAGATGACAAATTATCGTGTAGTTTCATCTGAGAGAAGGAGATCGTTATGGCAGAAACAGTTGCAGTCATGCTTGGAGATGGCTTTGAGCCAGTAGAAGTAGTTGCCCCTGTCGATGTTCTGCGCCGTGGTGGCGTAGACGTTACCTTGGTTTCAGTAATGGGGCGTAACGAAGTAACGAGCGCGCAAGACATCAAGATGGTAGCCGATGCGCTTGTTGAAGATGTCGATCTTGATCTGTTCACGATGGTTGTTGTACCTGGCGGTTCGGTTGGTGTCGAAAACCTCGGTAAATGCGACAAGCTTACGGAAAGTTTGCGCGACCGCATGAAAGCGAACAAGCTTGTCGGTTCGATCTGCGCTGGTCCGACCATTCTTGCAAACCTCGATCTGCTGCAGGGTCGTAAAGCAGTTTGCTACCCAGGATGCGAAACAAATTTCCCTGCTGGAGTTTATCAACCTAATGTTGATGTATGCATCGACAAGAACCTGATCACGGCAACGGGCCCTGCCACTGCTTTGCCGTTTGGACGCGCGCTACTTGAAGCGCTCAAGAGCGAAAAGGATGCCAACGAAGTTGCCTCTGGCATGCTGTTTTAGGGTTCTCTAGTCTTTTCTGCTTTTCGAGCGAACAATGAAGATCGACCAATGCACAGGTGCTTCTTGCGATTGCCGCTTAAGGTGTGGCTCATGAGAATCCCCTGAAACCTTTCAGGAAACGACAGCGATAGCAGTATAATTGATGCAAATGCGGGCGTCGTATAATGGCTATTATGCGGGCTTCCCAAGCCTAAGACGCGGGTTCGATTCCCGTCGCCCGCTCCATTAAAAATTTTCAGCCAAGGTAATCTTCCTTGGCTGTTTTATTTCTACAGAAAAAAGGGAATCGAACCGATGAGGTGGATTTCCATGCATGAAAACTGCGCAGCGTTGAGAAGGTAGTTTGTCACCTTTACTAGAATACGATTCCAAGCGCGTTCACGATCAGGCCCCACGCTACGCCAATTGCATACAACACAACAATGATGGCAAGATTTTGCTTCCAGTGACGATTCGCGCGCACCAACACGAGCAAGCCGACACCGGCACTTACGAGCAATCCAGAAAGCATCGCACCAGCACCGAGCATTCCTTCAACGTAGAGCTGAGCGATGATCACGCTTGGTGCGCAATTTGGGATAAGCCCAACGAGAGCAGAAGCGAAAACAGAGAAATTGGGATTGGCCTCGACAAATGAAGCCATTGCATCTTCCCCTACTCCTTCAATGACCGCATTAAGAACGAGAACGATCAAGAAGATGAAGATCATTACCTGCAACGTGTGCTTTGTGGCGCTTTTCAGGATTCCTTTCCAGCCAGACCCATGCACATGCGTGTGCTCCACATCATCATGATGCTCATAGGCGCGCTCTGGAGCCTGTTCGCAAGTAGCGCAATCGTCGTTACAACCACAGTTATCCTGTTGGCACAACTCATGGATTCGCAAGCCTTGCTTATCACGACGAGCTAGTCGCAGGACCAGATCGACGATGAAACCCATGATCATGCCGATGACCAGCTTTGTTCCCATGATGGAAAGGATGGTTTCCGCAGGAACTGCTTCGGCAAGAAAGATCGGAAGCATTTCATCAGAAGTTGAAAGGAAAACGGCGAAGAGCGTTCCGAGCGTGATAACACGCCCCGCGTAAAGCGTTGCTGCCACCGCAGAAAACCCGCACTGGGGAACAACACCAAGCACCGAACCAACAACAGGCCCTGCTGCTCCCGCGCGTTCGATCGCTTTTTGCGTTCTTTCTCCCGTTTTGTGCTCGAGCCATTCCATCGCTAAATAAGCAAGGAAAAGAAACGGAACGAGATAGATCGTTTCGACAAAAGAGTGTTCGAGCACGTGAAGGGCATTATGTACAAGGATCTCCATAGATTAGAAGTGTAGCACTTCTCTCTGCTCAGCCCTTCTAGCCCCCTGTAAGTGCACTGCTTTCTGTTGCAAAGCTGTATCCAAAAACTCAGCAACAAAAAAAGGCGACCGAGGTCGCCTTTGAAGAAGATATGAGAATGCGTTCTCTTTATTTCTTGAGACCGCCGATGAGAGACATCTTGGTGCCGCAATCGGGGCAAGTACCCTTGGTGATGATGCGGTTGTTCTTGGTAACACCTTCCTGCGGGTTAACCATTTCCTTCTTAGCTTTGCACTTAACGCAATATCCAACTACTGCCATTAGAACCTCTTTCCGTTCCTATGTTGCCCCCGGAACGAAGGCAGCACAATCACTTATTTGCTTTAACCATTGTAGCGTGATGACCAGGTATTACAAGCGTTATTTCGACATTTGTTACATGCTTTTGAGAAGTTCCAATACAAATTTTGAATTTTCTTCGAGCACGTTTGGTTTGATGTTCTCAAGCACATCATCGATACTGCCGTAAAATGCTGTCTGGTTGCCAGTCATTCCTGCGAGTGTGACTGCCTGCAAGCCATGCTGAGCGGCAATATGAGCAGACGTATTGCGGCTAAGTAGCTTATTCGTAGCGAACGCAACTCCACTCTTTTCGCTTGCTTGACGCAAAACACGCTTGATACGCGATGAGACCTTATTGGGACGATATTGGCCTTCTTCATCAATAAAGGAGAACTGACCAGCACCAACACCCTCAAGATTCACGATAATGGCACCCTTGAGCTCTTCTCGATGTTCCTCGAGAAACGCCGTCATGCCCGAATTGAGCGCTTCTTCAGCGCCAAGTGCGACGAACCATACTTCTGTATCGATATCAGGATGACGGAAATCGCGCAGCAGACGCATTTCATTATTGATCTCTTCGGTGATCTTCACATCTTTAGGCACTGAACGCTTCAAGGGGCGCTGATTTTCTGTGCTTGTTTCCTCGTCTACAAAATCATCGTCGGCTTCCACATCCTGACCTTGAGCAGTACCAGAAACGTGATTACGTAAGCTCTGCAACGAGAACGCGCCGCCATTCCAACCTCGATCGTTGGAGTTCGGTTCGCCATAATCGACATCGATGAATTCAGCATCAAGATCATCATCAGAACGGAAGCTTTCCCAGCTACCGCGCTCTCTGCCTACACTCTGAGCTTCGTACGATGCATCAACATCTACCCATTCGCGTACAGACTGCTCATCTTGTGATTTTTTCTTTTTGCCAAAACGGCCAAAAATACGGCCAACACGCGATTTAGGCATTTCAACATAGTCGGGACCAGCAAACGCTCCTGTCTGCGTATAGCCTTCTTCGTAGACAGAGTCATCAGCGTCATCGATGTAATCGTCTTCAGTGACATACTCTTCGCTCAGTTCAGTGCCGACATCAGCAAAGGTGCCCGTGTTTCCTGCCGACCCTGAAGAAGGAGCGAACGCGTCCTCATCAACGTACAGATCGGTAAGCGTTGTACCAAGCGTTTCGTTTGAAGAGCTGGTGGCGGTATCGCTTCCTACTACGTCAATCGGAGGGACTGTAATACGTTCGAAATCGCTCGTGTTGAAATCAGGCAATTCAAGGCCAGGTGTCTTGAAGAGCGTGCGTTGTTCGCTCGCCTGCGTCTCTGTTTGACGTTGAGGCTGATCAGCGCCGATGCGCGGCAACATGTTAGAAAGCAATGCAGGCTGTGGCATGGTCTTTTCGTCATCGGCTGCCATGGGCGCACGTTGTTTGGCGCTCTCTATTGAGCCGCCTACTGGAGCAACCACATCAGGCAGCACGATCACATGACGATCGGACTGCGAAGCATCATCGCTCTCCTGAGCGACTGACGTGCTTGCCGTACCCATATCTTCCATACCCATGATCGGAGAAACAGGTGCCGTTTCGTAATCGATCTCGGCTTGGGTGGAATCGATGCTCTCTTCTGCATAGATCGCATCTTCGTCGAAGACCGCAGGTGAAATCGTAGTTTCTTGCAGTGATACCTGGTTTGAAGAGCCCTCTTCAGCCGCAGAGAACACCTCTTCTTCGTTAAATTGCTCAACATCGATAGGCGACATTGCGATCGTGCGACCGTCGACTTCTACCTCATCGTAATACTCATCGACGGGCTGATCGATCTCTGATTCGTCTTCATGACGATGTGTAACTTTTGACGCTGCAGAGCTAACCATGTCTGAAGCACGATTTAGGAAACCGCCAATGCCATTCCTTTTCGTATGAGCACGATGGGATGCGGTCTTGCGCTTCACCGAACTCTTGCGCGATACAGGAGCAGGAGCGTCCTCCTCCATGACAGGAATGATGACCGGCTCTTCAGAAATGAACGCTTCATCGACTTCTTCAAAGTTATCCTCTAGCTTTTCACCTTCGGTTGCACGTGAAGCAACAGATACGGCAGGCGTGGGCTTCTCAGCAATAACTTCTTGCTCCCGAACGATAGTCTCCTCTGCAGGGGCTACGCCTTCCTCAGCTTCATGCGGTGATCTCTTCAAGAGAGGAGCTGCCGCTCCATCGATCTCCTGACGCAGAGCAGCCACACGTTTTGCCAGTTCAGATTCAGGCTCTTGATAGACAGGTTCTTCTTGTACAGCCCCAGCTTCTGCAGCAGTAGCAGCAACGGCATTTTGCTCTGCCAAACGTTCGGCTATCGTGGGGCCAGCATTGCGCTGACGTGCAGCATCTGCCATATGCGCTGCGGGCGCGTCGGCAAAACGAGAACGCGAGACATTTGCCTCGCGCGCCAGATCAGGTTTATTCGCGTGTGCTTTTTCTTGAGCAGCACGAGCCCATGAAGGAACCTGCTTCTGATAAGAACTGCCCATACCAGTGGCTCCTGGTTGCAGCGCCTCAACAGACTCGCGCACGAAAGATTCCTGTGTTTCAGCAGGCTGCTCGGTGTTTTGTTCGGACGCTATTTGAGAAGGCGCCGTAGTGGCCTTCTCTGAGGACGCTGGCGTAGAAGCAGACACTGCTGATTTCATGTTGCTCGGCTTATAGCGCAGCGGATCCTCTTCTTCCACCGCAAAATGCACTGCTGCAGCTGCCGCTTCCTCCGCAGTATCTTCCAACCCGCCATGTTGAACGAGCTTGGATGAAATATCGGACAGAGGAACCTTATCTGCGACCGGCTTACCCGTAAGCGCTGCAATAGCTGCTTTTGCAGCAGCAAGCGACTCTTCAGGAGTCATGCGGCTCTCGCGGGCTTGATAGGTGACTTCAACACCATCAGGAACAACACCAGCTTCGTATGCAGCATCTTCCCCGTGGACCTCTACGCCTGCTTCACGTGCTCGTTCTTCCATTTCCTCTTTGCTCACCAGGCCGTTTCCGACCGTACGTGCAACATCAAGAAGCACGGCTACACCAGAAGCATCGTTGTTCGCAGCGTCGTTATAGGCAGAAAAACGCGTTTTGATAATGCTTGCGAGCGGGAGCGCCAAGATAACAACGCAGATGATCTGCAATACCAAGAGCACAATAGCAAAACCACCAGCTTCGCTGGCGAAGAACACTGCCTTGATAAGAAGCACAAGTGGCGCGACTACCAACGTAATAGCGCACACATTGTGAATGATCGGCAGGTAACGGCCGATGATGCCTTGATATTCCGTTGCGACACGTGCGCTATCGTAGTGCGTTACAAGAATGATCTTGCGACGTTTGTTGGTGTTCGTGATAGAAAGCGGATTGTATTTTGCAACAACGTTTTGACTCACGCCGCTACGCAGAAAACGCGAAAGGATGGGTTTACCGAACACCTCACAGGCAAAAAGAGCAGCAGCAAGAAATCCGATGATGAAACCTGGGATCGAGAGAACAGGGAAGACGATGGGCAAGAGCGCACAGACAAACGCAAGCCCAAAACAGATCGCTCGTACCGTGTTCCCATTTGACGCACAAGAAACATCTTCAACGATGGTCGAAAAACCTGCACTTTTCTGTAGCTCGTCGGCGATATATAACGCAGCCTGTTGTTCCTCTTCGGTTCCCGCAGGACGCGGCCCTATTTCCTGTGAAAGATGCGCGATATCGTCCATCATGTCTGTCATGAAATGCCCTCTCGTTTTCAAGGCGATGTCTGTGTTGCTTATATTCTTCTTTACCTTGAAAAAAGGTATTCAGATATTTGGTTTTAGTATACGCCATTTGACTGTACAACCGACCATCGAACTTGAATCTGTTTAATTTGTAATCTAGGCGGTTTTTGCACTTGTTACGTACAGCGACCTGAAGCAGCATGACCTCTCAAAAAGCTGTCCTGCTCTTTTCTCCTTTTAATACACGAACTATTCTCAAAATAGTGCTTAAACTGCCCTGAACAATTCTTTTACGCTACGATTCTTGAGTTTCATTGCCGAGATACTCACGTAAGAAAGAATCGTATCTTCCAACGTCGTTACGAAGTTGCATCAACTGATTATCGAGTTCTGAGCTTGCCTGAGCATAGGCATCAACGAGAGGCTGGGCGAACGTTTCAGGGAATTTTTGCGCCAGCTCGACCGAAGCAGTATCGGCCTTATTGTAAAGATCATTGTTCTTTTCAGCTGTTTTGCGATCCTGGATCAGAATCGCTTCATTCGAAAGGAGTCCGAAGTTGATCTCTTCAAGACGCTTCGTTAAATAATCGCCGTAGAGAGAGAAATCCCCCTGAGGGAAGAGCTCTGCAGCTTCGTTCAGCGCTGTCTGGGCATTTTGGAGCGTTTCTTGAGCTTCGGTGAGCCACTCGGTTGACTGAGCAACTGTCTCGGGCGACGTTTGTTGGACAGTAGTAGCGGCCTGAGCTAAAAGATACTGGGCATCATCGATGCTCTTCTCAACAAGAGCAAGATCATCCATGGCGTTCTTGGCATCGATATCCACTGCAAGCTTCTTGCTCGCAACGTCAAACATTGTTTCACGTGAAACAATCGTGTTGTAGGCACTTTGCGCCGCTTCCTTGTCGGTTGTAGAGCCCTCTATGGCCTCATCAGCGCGTATGGCATATTTTTTCGCATTTTCAAGCAACTCGAGCGCGTGAGGGATTTGACTCTGGAGCTGCTCGGCGCGGGCGATCGTGTCATCTGCAAACGGCTGCGTAAAGAACTCATCGATAGCAACGAGAGTTTGATCGCTTTCTTCAATGTACGCACATGCTTGTTCGATAAGTTCGCGATTCGAGCGGTTCTTTTCGTACTCCTGATAGAGCCACATTCCAGCGAACGTCGCAAGCATCGCAACAACTAAAACCACCAGCAATATGCTGATAAGGCGACTCCGCGAACGCTTTTTTTGTCGACGGCTAATCTCTGCATGGGCTTCTGCACTGAACCCTGAGGCATTAGGAAGAAAGAGCGCCTCTTCGGTCTGCCTGCCGAAGCGCTTTTGCGCGGGTTGTGCATGTTTCCCTCGCGTTTTTCCAGATGACACGCTTGTTGTCGTCTCACGTGAAACACCTGATTCCGATGAAGCATCACGGGAAAGTGCATCTTTGAGGGGTGCATTTTCTCCACTTCCAAGCGCCATAGATGCACCGAAGCCCTCGTAGCTTCCCTTGCTCTTGCGACGAAAACGTCCCCTGATGCCTTTCTTCTCAGAGTCTGCAGAAGTAGACGATTTCTTCCCGAGCACATTGAACGAGATCTCGTTAGGTTTACCTTGCGAGAACTCGACAACATGAAGGTAGTCTTGATCAGTATTCTTATGCTTCGATTTCTTCAATGATCTCGTCCATCGTGAGCGAAACAATGTTTCTTGTTGGGAGCGAATTGAGGAATTTCTTCCCATAATGCTTTGTGACCAGGCGTTTATCGGCCAGCACCACGATTCCCTTATCGCTTGAAGTGCGAATGAGACGCCCCACCGCCTGCTTGATCGCGATCACCGCTTGAGGCAAAGAGAAGTGAGCCCAGGCACGAGAATCATGAAGTTCGCGCTCGCAAGAGAGTGGGTCGGTAGGAAGCCCGAAGGGAAGCTTGGGTATCACTACCCCTTTAAGAGTGGCGCCAGGAGCATCGAAGCCCTCCCAAAAGCTCTTCAAGGCGAAGAGGCTTAGATGTTCGTCTTTTAGGAAATCATCGCGTAAGCCTTTGACCGATACTCCCCATTTTTGGCACACCAAGCGCAATCCTGCTGCTTTGATCTGCGGATTCGCCAGATCAAAGCATTCTTCCATCTCTTTTCGATTCGTAAAGAGCGTGAGCATCGAGCCTTCCTGGGCAAGATGCAGGCGAGTGAGGAACTCGGAAAGCGTAGAAAGATACGCTGGGTCTTGGGGCTCTGGCATGTCTGAAGGCAAATAAACACGCATATTAGTGTCGAAATCATAGGTCGATTCGATCTGGAGCGTCTCAGCTCGTGAAGCCTCACCTTCGTTTAAGCCCATTGCCTGAACGAACGACTCGAATGAGTTATCCACTGAAAGCGTGGCAGAAGTGTAGATGACCGTATCGGTAGTCGAATAGAACGCTTCGTTGAGATTCTGCCCTACGTTGAGAGGCTGCGCCATAAAGGCATCTTTGATCTGGTCCTTTGCACGATTCAAGCGTACCGAATATACCTGGTTCTCTCTATTGGTGAAAAAGATGACATCGAGCGCCTCATACAGTTCGCGCAGTTCAAGCGCAAGGAGCGCGATCTCGCGCTGCGCACTCGAAGAATGGTCGAGCTCTTCGAAATAGGCCACCACATCGCGGATCGCAGCAATGAGCTTCTCAAGCGTATTCTGCATAGCTTGCGCACACGATCGCACGCCTTGGAACACCGAGCTCTGACGGATCTCTTCATTGAGCCATAGATCGAGGTATTCGTAGCGCTGACGCTTGTTCGCCGTATCGAAATACAGCAGATCCTTCACGCTCAAGCAATACTCTTCAGCGGCAATAGCAAACGCCACACCCGCATTGCGCGTCTTGGAGAGCATGGTTGAAAGGAGCGTCTTCGCCTCTTCGACCACCTGCTCTCGTTCAGCGCGAATGAGTGGGTTGTAGCGTGAAGAATCCGAGGTCAGCGTGCGAATCAAACGCTTCACTGTCTCGGACGAAAGACTGGTTGAGAATGCACGGCGCGCCTCGTCTTCAGCGTTATGAGCCTCGTCCACGACCCAGTAGCGGATCGGCGGAAGCAGCCCGTGCTCGAAACGCGCATCCCAAAACAGAAGGCTATGATTCGTTACTACGATATCGCACTGCTCTGCGCGTGCACGAGCTCCGTGAACAAAGCACGATTTTCCGAAGAAGGGACACTTCCTGCGCAAACACTCCGTACTGGTAGAGGTGATGCGATAACGCGGCAATGCTTTGAAGTTGAGCTTAAGACCGTCGATATCGTCATAATCGGTCTGCTCAATGAACGAAAGGAGCGTCGCGAGTGCTGGTGCTTGATCGACCATCTGGTTATTGACCAGGTATTGCTGCGGTCCTTGTGTATCGATGCGCTCAATCTTGCGCAAGCAAGGATAATGCGTGAATCCTTTGAGCGACGCATACGATATACCGAGCGCCTGTTGCAACAAAGGCAGTTCTTTGTTCACTAGCTGATCGAGCAGAGTATTCGTTTTCGTCGCAACGCCTGTGGGCACGTTGTTCGCTTTGGCAAGCAAGGCAAGCGGCAAAAGGTATGCCATGGACTTCCCTACTCCCGTGCCTGCCTCGATCGCTGCATTCTCTCCTTTGCGAAGAGCCTGCTGGATAGAGAGCGCCATGAGCTTCTGTGGCTCGCGTGGCTCATAGTCTTCGTACAGCTTGCCAATGATGCCCTCTGGGTCAAACGCCTGCGCGATCTCCTTGTCTGAAACAAGAACGAAAGGACGGGATCCTTCTTCATTCTCTGAAGGATGTGACAATTGAGATTTTGCGGTATCTCCCAGTTGAACTGGCGTTTCATTGTTGTTTAGTTGTTGATCACTAGAAATGTTTCCCGTGAAACATTCATGTTGTTGCACGTTCTGCGCTGAAGCGATCCCGGCTGCAAATACCGGCGCTTCTGCTCGATCGAGCTCAGCTTCTTGATCGGCACGAAGCTCTGACGTGCCGAACAGATCGGCTTGCACTTCAGCGACCTGAGCCTTACGTGACTTGAAGAGCGAATACGGTTCCGCCTCTGAACTGGCAAGCTCCTTGAACACATACACCGAGTTCCAACGTTCAACATCAGCCATATCTGCAATGTGAGCTACAAGTGGTGCCGGCATATTCGCAACCGCCGCGAGCAAGACCCGATAAACCAAGCACGTTGCCGCAACATCGTCATCGGCACGATGGGTTGAGTCTGCCCCACCAAAAGCGCGCACGAGGTCGAGCAAACGATGAGAATTGAGGCGCGGTAGTGCGATGCGAGCAAGATCGAGCGAATCGATCCAAATGTTGTTCTTCAGCGTAGCTCCTGCAGCCCGTTTCGTGACGAACGTGCGGTCGAACCCGACGTTGTGCGCAACAACAAGCGAGTCCCCCACGAAATCGACAAGCCCTGCAAGCGCTGTATCTGGATCGGACGCTTCAGCAACATCCTCTTCATGAATATTCGTGAGATGAGCCACTTCATCAGGTATTTCTTTACCTGGATTTACGAAGGTGACGTACCATTCGACGATCTCTCCATTGCACATGCGGGCAGCCGCGATCTGGATGAGCTCGTCATGGTTGAAGGAAAAGCCCGTGGTTTCCGTATCGAGCACTACCACATCTGCATCGAGCGCGCCGAAGGTATGCGTCTGAGCATATTCTTTCAGATGCGCATAACGCTCACGGATGCGTGCAGGAGTGTTTTCGAGAATATATGTTTTAAGCGATGACTCTGCAGTCTCATTTTGTTTTTCCATAGCGCTAAGACTATCATTTAACCAACGAATACGCGCTCACTATCAGACGACTCCTAGGAGAAAACATGTCAGATACCGGATACTACGGAAGCTATGCCGACTTCACATGCCCTGATCGTAAGGCTGCGCCTGCATTTATGAACTCCGATAACATCGTAGGCGATCCGTTTACCATCGAAATGGACTACAGCGGCAATAAGCGCCAAGCGTGGATCGTGAATCCTTTTGGCTTTCGCATGGGTGTTTTGGATGAAAAGACGGCAAAGCAGGTCGACCTTTGCAACGCAAAAGGCTGGAAAACGGTCGCGCTCCTTGCTTGTGTTGCCTTCAAGGAAGAACCCAAACCTGGTGAATATTGGGGCCAGGTAGCCATCATCTCCTATGATCCTGTGCATGAAGATGCGTTCTCTACCTTTGTGAAAACGATAGGCAACGAACTGGGAAAGGGCATTCGTCCTGCGCTTGACCTGGGGAATAGCGGCATCTCACGCGTGCTCGAAAGCAAGGGTGCTTGGGTGCCCACCGGGCGTGTCCCGCTCCCTAAGCTGAAAAAAGGTTCAGCGTTCATCAAGACCGAGCGCACCACCACCGATAAGCTGGTGAATCAGGCAAGGAAGACCCGTGTGGGATGCACGATCATAAGCTGGGCGATCATAATCATCTTCGTGGTAGCTGTGATCTTCGCGATGAAGTCCTGCGGCATGTTCTAGCGCGTGCGTGCGATCGCGTCTTCGATGAGCGCGATACACAGCTGAGTGAAATCCATACCGGCAACACGCGCCGCATCAGGCAAAAGCGAAGTCGGCGTCATGCCAGGGATCGTATTGGTCTCAAGCGCGTAGAAATTGCCTTCGCTATCGAGCAGCAGGTCAGTGCGTGAAACTCCGCTGCATTCCAGGCCTTTATGTGCAAGAAGAGCGATGTTCTGAGCTTTTTTGGTAAGTTCTTCGCTCAATGGAGCCGGGCAGATATGCTTCGAGCCTCCTTCGGCATACTTCGACTCGAAATCGTAGAATTCGTTGATCGGAATGATCTGGATGACGGGAAGAACCTGTGGGTCCTCTGTTCCGAGCACGCCAACCGTGTATTCATCTCCTTGGATCATCGTTTCGACCAGCGCCTGGTCATCGATCTCAAAGACGTTCTTAAGAGCCGATTCGATCTCTTCACGGCAATTGCAGAGGTATACGCCAAGCGCGCTCCCTTCGGTTGCCGCTTTG
The DNA here is from genome assembly GCA_902464295.1 of uncultured Eggerthella sp. Lineage (GTDB taxonomy): Bacteria > Actinomycetota > Coriobacteriia > Coriobacteriales > Eggerthellaceae > Anaerotardibacter. The sequence goes on along the minus strand of CABQIW010000006.1, from coordinate 7,864 downwards.
ATAACGCAAGAGCTGCCGAACTCTCGCTCGATATCTTCTGCCGTCATCTGGTCGGGAGAGTGAAGAAGGACTGCTCGAGGTGTGGGCACTCCTACCTGTTCATAGATGATCTTCGTTTTGGGTTTGTCGATCGCAGTTGCGCTCGACCAAACACCAGGACCCGTGTAGGGGATACCAAGAATCTCGAGCATTCCTTGGATCGTACCGTCTTCGCCAAGCTTTCCATGAAGTGCCAAAAATGCGACGTCGAAGTCTCCGGAAACGAGCGTGACCAGGTCTTCTTTTTTAGCAGGATCGATCTGCGTGACCGAAAACCCTGCATCTGTGAGCGCATCATAGACTGCGCTACCAGAAACCAGCGAGATTTCACGTTCGCCGCTCTTACCTCCAGAAATAAGCGCTATTGAAGTTTCCTGGGGAATTATCGTGGTATTCATGGAACCTGCTTTCGCTTAGGTAGGATGCCCCCTCATGAGGCTTGTTGTGAGTATAACAAACCTCACGTTCCCTACTGTCGAGGCGGTATAATTGCCTTACCGAGGGAAGCAAATCCCATAAAACTACGTGCATCACCTGAACAAGGAGCAGCATGTCTACCCCTATCAAAACGCTCTCGTTCGACCAGATCTACAACCTCTGCAATGAACTTGGCCAGCCACGTTACCGCGCTGACCAGCTCATTTCCTGGCTGTTCGTCAAACAAGCAAACAACTATGATGAGATGTCGAACTTGCCAAAAGCCTTTCGAGCAACGCTTGCTGAAGACTATCCTCTCGTGCCTGCTCGCCTGATCGATCGCCAGGTTTCTTCAGATGGCACGCGAAAGTACTGCTTTGAACTGGCTGACGGAGCTCGCGTAGAAGCTGTTGGTATCCCTTCGATGCAAACCAATGCTTCAGGAGAACCCAGATCGCTTACTGTTTGCTTCTCAACGCAAGCAGGCTGTTCTATGCAGTGTCTGTTCTGCGCTACCGGCAGCGAAGGGTTCACGCGGAACCTCCCATCAGGGGAAATGATCGATCAAGTAGCCTTCATCCAAGAAGATTTCGGCTTGCGTGTTTCCCATGTGGTGTCCATGGGACAAGGTGAGCCCTTCCTGAATTACGATGCTACTCTTCAGGCGCTCGACTTTCTGAACAACAAGAAAGGATTTGGCATTGGAGCGCGTCATATAACGATCTCCACCTGTGGCGTTATATCGGGAATCGAGCGATTGGGAAATGATCCTCACCAATACACCCTCGCTGTTTCGCTTCATTCTGCTGAACAAGTCATACGCGATATGCTCATGCCGCGTTGCAGTGCACAGCCCCTTCCTGAGCTTAAAACTGCACTCTGCGCATATCAAGCAGCCTCCGGACGTCGCGTGAGCCTGGAATATCTCATGATCAATGGGGTGAACGACACGGAAACTGCACTTGAAGCGCTCATCGCCTTCACCCGTGATCTTATGTGCCATGTGAACTTGATCCCGCTCAACGCGGTCGATCATTCACGTCTTAAGCCAAGCGCCCAAAATGTGATCGAACACTGGCAGAAGACCCTTTCATCCGCAGGAATAGAGACAACGGTGCGTAATTCACGCGGAGGCGACATCGATGGAGCATGTGGGCAGCTCAAGAACAAGCTTGCCCGATCTAATTAGGTCTGAGAAAAGGTTTTGGAACAGAAAAGGGAGGTAAGACCTCCCTTTTTCGTTTATCTGTGTTTCGCGATGCTTAATTCTTGTGTTCGCTGAGCACGGCAACGACGCGCTGTAGCTCGTCTTCGTCCTTGAATTGAATCTCTATCTTGTTCTTTCCCTGAACAGTTTTGACACGAACAGGAAGTTCCAGGATCTTCGACATGCTTCGCGCAGCTTTCTTGAAGCTCTGTGGAGTAGGAACGCGTGAAGAAGGAGTGCTTGCCGCTTTTTCGCGACCAGCGAGCAAACGAGCGATCGCTTCGGTCTCACGAACGCTCAGCTTCTCTTCCATGAGCTTGTTCGTGAGTGACTTCTTACCCTCGAGCGTAGGCACTGAAAGGATAGCGCGTGCGTGTCCTGCGGTGATCTTCTCTTCGAAGAGAAGCTGCTGAGCCTCCTCAGGAAGGTCGAGAAGGCGCAAGGCGTTGGCGATGGTCGATCGGCCCTTAGAAACGGTCTGAGCTACCTCAGACTGGGTCATACCTTTGCGCTCCATGAGACGTTTGTAGCCATACGCTTCTTCGATAGGATTCAAATCGGAGCGCTGGATGTTCTCAACGAGCGCAGCCTCGAATGCTTCCGTGTCATCAGCGAGCCAGAAGCGAACGGGGATCGTTTCCATACCAAGGCTCCGGCATGCTTGCCAGCGACGCTCGCCCGCGATGATCTCATAACCATCGCCTGTCTTGCGAACAAGAATGGGCTGGAGCAAACCATGGCGCTTGATCGAGTTTGCAAGCTCTTCGATCTCTTCTGATTTGAAATTCGTACGCGGCTGGTTGGGATTGGGATGAACTTGCGCGAGCAAGACCTCGCCCACCATGCCTTTTTCATCGTTTTTCACAGATTTCGCGGCAGGAGCCACAGGAGCCGATTTAAGCGGATTGTTTGCTTTAGACGAACTTGCACCCGTCTTCGGTAAGCTTTGAGCCTTAGACGGGCTCTCTGAAGGCTGGTTTTTGTCACCCTTCGGACGAGCAGCAACAGGAGTTGCACGCTTGGAAGATGGGGCTTTTTTCACAGCAGAAGAATTTGCCACAGGACGAGCTGCACGCTCAACGACCTTAGCATGCTCGATCGCGTCTTCAGAGATATAGATATCTGCGGATGGTTTTGTTGCAGTCTCTTCAGTTTGCGTTTCTGGAGCAGACGGCTCTGTTACTGATGGAGTTACTTCCTTTTCAGTAGAAACAGCTTGTTTCGCTACCTTTTGCTTAGATTCTTCAGCTTCTGCAGATCTGTTCTCGTTCGAAGCATAAGATGATGCGTCATTGAAAAGGGCACCAAGACCTTTTCCTAAACCACTTTTCTGTTTAGCCACGTTGTATCACCTCTTGGGCAAGTTCGTTATAAGCTTCAGTGCCCTTGTTCTCAGGAGCATATTCGATAATGGGCTGACCATAACTAGGAGCCTCTGAAAGTTTGACTGTGCGCGGAATGAGCGTTTTGAAAACGGTATCGCCAAAGAATGAGCGCACTTCATCCACAACCTGCTTGGAAAGATTCGTGCGCGAATCATACATCGTAAGAACGATGCCATAGATATCCAAGCTTGGATTAAGAACACTTTTGACACGTTTCATCGAATCAAGAAGTTTTGTCACACCTTCAAGTGCATAGAACTCACACTGAATAGGAATAAGGAGCTTATCGGCAGCAACCAAAGCATTGATCGTGAGCAAACCAAGCGAAGGTGGGCAGTCGATAAGGATATAGTCATAACGACCGCGCAAGCTGCCAAGAGCGTTCTTGAGACGATTCTCGCGCGCCATCTCATTCACTAATTCAACTTCAGCGCCAGCAAGGCTGATCGTTGAAGGAAGGACATCTACCCCTTTACCAACGTTTGCAAGGATGACGTCCTCAACGGGTGTTTCACCGAGAAGAACGTTATAGACACATTGGCCGATATCACGCTTATCGATTCCATAGCCACTTGTTGCATTTCCTTGAGGATCAAGATCAACGAGCAATACTTCCTTGCCTGCAGCGCCAAGCGCAGCAGCAAGGTTCACCGCAGTCGTAGATTTACCTACGCCACCCTTTTGATTGATGATAGCTAGGATCTTCGTTTGTCCGATAATATGCGAAACTGGACCTTTTTCCCTGAACGGTACATATGAAGGACCTTCATCGAACTCTTCGTCGATCTCTTCGACTGCAACACTGCCTTGGCCAGCTGACATAGCTGGCTCTTCATACGGCGAAGTTGAAACAGCTACATCACGCTCAATAACTTGAGCAGTTTCGTTGATCTCTTCGAAGTTTTGGTAGCCAGGATCGGCTGGTTGAGATGCTTTCGGTTCGTAAGGCGAAGTCGGTGCTGGTTTTGTATTGCGTTTAAGACTGTCAAGTAATCCCACGAACACTCCTTTCATGAAATATCACTGAGATTATACCGATAAACTGTTTCACGTGAAACAGCATATCGAGGAAATGTTACGTGGTTATGCCTTATAGGGTCTTTTTTGTGCCATGCCTGGGCGGCGCGGCAACGAGACCATAGGTTCTCCAACCTTTTCATACACTAAAATAGTGCGATTCGTTTCATTATCTGAAAGCTGGGTCGTCCGCATCGAAACAAGTTTCATGCCCAGCTTCTCTTCAAGCCCGGCTGCTTGTTCTAATTCTTCAGCTTCAACAGCCGCTTTATAACAGATAAGTTGCCCGCCTAAAGAAAGCAGCGGGACCGCAAGCTCGAGCAAAGAAGGAAGAGAAGAGAGTGCACGGGCAGTGATAACTGCAAATGACTCAGGCATTTCAAGAGCAAGCTCTTCTGAACGTCCAGTATAGGTTGAAACCTGACCTTCCAGACCTAGCTCTTCGATCATACGATCAAGAGCAGTGGTCTTCTTCGCAACTGAATCGACCAGCATGATCGGTCGCCCTGATACGATCGCTAGAGGGATTCCAGGAAAACCTCCTCCTGAACCAAGATCGACAGCCCACCCTGAAGGAGCGTCTTCGAACTCTTGCAGCCCTACCAAAGAATCTTCAATGTGGAGCAACTGTCCTTGCTGCCAATCAACAATACGGGTAAGGTTCGAGCGCTCATTCTCTTTTAAAACAAGCTCTAAATGAAGATCGAGCAACTTCCGCTGCTCGATCTGAAGTTCGGGTTGATGACCCATGATATTCCTTACTGTTTCACGTGAAACATTAAACAGGGGTAACAACTACGCGGCGCCCGTGACCTTCACCTTCTGAGTGCGTCTCAACCTCAGGGTTATCACGCAACGTGATATGGATGATACGACGCTCATACGGTGTCATGGGGCGAAGTGCGATCTTCTTATCCTGAGAAACAGCGCGACGAGCAGCATTCTCTGCGATAGATTCAAGTTTTTGACGCTGGCGAGCCTTATATCCCTCAACATCGATCACAACAGGATAACGGAATCCTATCTTACGTGAAGTGATAACAGAGATGAGGAATTGGAGCGAATCGAGCGTGCGACCATGGCGGCCAATGAGCACCGCAAGATCATCACCAGTGATATCAAGGATCAGTTCGCCCTCATCACCTTCATATTCATCGATCGTAACTTGACCAACGTTAAAGTACTTCAGGATGTCTTTGAGAGCTGCAATGGCGGTGTCAGCAACAAGATCAAGTTCTTCATCGGTAAGAGCTTGCTTAGGAGCGTCTTCATCCTCCATCTGATCGATAGTCTGTTCTTCTTCTTGTTCAGTAAGAGCTTGCTCATCCTGCTCGAGTGATTGAAGCTCTTCACCTTCTAGAATTTCGTCAGTCATGATTCTCCTTACTATTCAAATCTCCCAAGATGGGAGGAGCCTATAAAAGAAACATGGACGATAGTTTCCTAACGTCCATGCTCGATCAGTTATTTTGCTTTCTTAGTCGGACGAGGCTTCTTAGCCTTACGCGTAACATCCACCTTAACTGGCTTGACCTCGGCTTCAAGCGCCTCACGCTCTCGATCCTTGCGGCGAAGAATACTGAGCGTGATCTGCTGCTGCGCGACCGCAAAAACTGAAGAAGTAGCCCAGAATAACAACACGCCTGCAGGGGAGCCCCAACCGATCCAGAGCATCATGAGCGTCATGATGACCATCATGAAAATCTGCTGATTCTTCTGCGGGTTATTCGTTCCTTTTTGCTGAAGCAGGGTAGGAAGGAAGGTCGCACCTGCAAAGACAATGAGTAAGATTCCATAAGGAATGAACGGACCAACACCAACCGACCATGCGTTTGCTGGTGAAGCAACGAGGTTTGGCAGGATGTTGTAGAACGTATACTCAGAACCACCAGTACGCGTGTTCATATCGTACAGTACTTGGAACAACGCGATGAAGATCGGCATCTGTAGGATCATCGGCAAACAGCCAGCAAGCGGATTAAAGCCTGATTCAGCATAAAGTTTCTGCATTTCCGCAGATTGACGCTGCTTATCATCAGCGTACTTCGTCTGAATCTCCTGCATGAGCGGGCTGAATTTCTGCATTTGGAACGTTGATTTGATCTGTTTCTGCATAAGCGGGAACAAGATCAAGCGGAAGATAAGAGTAACGATAACGATGGCAAGACCCCAGTCATGCACAAAGTTATAGAAGAACTCAATACATATGAATATTGCGTCCTTAAACGCGTCCCACATTATGTGTGTCCTCTCAGTTTCTATCTCCCAGTTTCAGTGAGAAAGTTTCGGGCACCGGATCGTATCCGTAATCGCCGCCTGGGTGACATCTTACTATTCTTCTTATGCTGAGATAAGAACCTTTTATAAAACCAAAGCGTTTGAGTGCAGTAATACTATATTCCGAGCAGGTTGGTACAAAGCGACATGACGGAGGTAGTATCGGTGAAAGGGCTACGCGATAGAACTTCACGCAAAGTACTGCAATGGTACAAGGAATCGACTTAAGAATTATCCAAAACTTCCGCATCGCACCCTACCTCGCAAGAATGAGCTTTCTCGATCAAAACTCTTGTTCGTTCCCTTGAGCCTCTTCTTTACGGAGCGATCTTGCGATCTTCATGCCTTCGTTTTGCAACTTTTGATAAGGAAGCTGCAAGATCCTGCGTTTTGCAAGAAAAACGATATCTAAACCTGGGATCGCACCGCCAAGATCAGCACAGAGTGCTCTCATCCGCCGCTTTGCAGCATTACGCCAAACTGCATTACCGTTCTTTTTTCCTGCTATAAAAGCAACACGACCAGAAGGGCCGTGTTGAGCATCAAGCACGATCAACGTCATACCTGAAGTGTTATAGCGCTTACCGTGCGTAAAGATAGAAGAAATTTCAGTAGAGGATTTTATCGTATTACGCACAAGTTCGGTAAAAGCCGCTGGTTAGACGCACAGACGCTTACGACCCTTAGCACGACGAGCGGAAAGAACCGCACGACCGCCTTTGGTAGACATACGAGCACGGAAACCATGCGTTTTTGCACGCTTGTGTTTATTGGGTTGATAGGTACGCTTCATTACCTGTCCTTTCAGATTATGTGTAGCCTAAAAATTGTAGAAATACTTAATCTGAAAGTCAATCTATAACATCTATGAACGGCTGATAACATCATACTCAGCGGTTTCGATGATATGCCCTTTCATCGCCCAATGGAGTTGGTTATAGAAATAACCCTCAGCAAGGTCAAGATGATCATCAAGCGCATAAACACGCAGCGTATACGTATGATCAGCATCAGGTGGACGTGGACCTATGTATGCTTGAGCGACCGTAAGATCATTATCTATCTCTTCCATATCGCTAAAGCAGCTGTTGAAGCCTTGTCGCCATTCAGGCTGAGGATTCTGGCTCGCATCTTCCGGAATGATCCCGATATCAGGTTCTATCTCACACATGAGCCAATGGATCCACGTGAACCCACAAACAGGAGTTGAATCGTAGTCGATGAACGCAAGCGCAAGCGTTTGAGTTCCTTCAGGCACCTCTTCGATCGTAATAGGGAACGAACAGATCGCATGATCATACTTACGATCAGCAGCTGGAGCGTATTTTCCATACTTATCAGGAAGAAAACCATTTTCTGTTGGAAGAGATATCTTCATATCGATCACCTTATTTCATTGAAGGTCATACCTACGTCGTAGCTTATGAGACCATCATAAAGGAAGCGAAAAAGAAAGTTTTCAACAATACCATTTTGTATAAATGTTGATAATGTTGAAAAGTATTTATTTGATATATAAATC
>CABQIW010000005.1 GCA_902464295.1 uncultured Eggerthella sp. | reverse complement strand
ATATTTAATAATTATACAGGATACTTGCAATAATTATTAAATTGTGGTTTAAGATATGAATTAGGAATAAAGAATTAGATTTGAGTTTGACATGGCGAAGATACTTCTTGTTGAGGATGATCCGAACATCAGAATGGCTGCAGAATTCGCGCTGAGCGATGCAGGGCATTCTATCGTCGCTTGCGACAATGGAACCGATGGGTTTGCAAGTGCTTTGAGCATAGAACCCGATCTTATCCTTCTCGATCTTATGCTTCCTGGGATGAGCGGACATGATTTCTTGAAAGAGTATCGAGCGCAAAATGCGTCGGTTCCGATCATCGTTCTAACTGCTTATACCTCTGAACAAGAAAAAGTTCTGTGTCTTGACTTGGGTGCCGATGATTTCATCAGCAAGCCGTTTTCAGTAAATGAGCTTCTTGCGCGCATTCGTGCCAATCTTCGGCGATCGATGCTTCCCGTTCAATCCCGAACAGGCTCGGTTGAAGAATTGGGAGATTTGAGCATCGATTTCGAGAGAGGCGAGGTGCGCGTTAAAGGAGAGCCTGTTTCATTGCGAAATCGAGAGTTCGAGATCCTTCAGGTTCTTGCGCGCCATAGAGGGAGCCTTGTCACGCGCAATGAGTTGATTCAGAGTGTATGGAAAGGGAAGACTCCCAGCACTAGCACGGTCATCGATGTTCATATGCATAATCTCAGAAAAGCGCTCGAGACCCATTCCGATTATCAGCTGATAGTAACTGAGTATGGAAGAGGGTATCGATTACAAGCTATTCCGAAAGACTCAGAAGAACAAGAAGGACAATAGGATTGCGATAGTCCATTATGCGCATCAATAAACCGATCGTTAATTATAAAGACTGGAAGACCAAGGTAATCATCGGATACGTCCTGATCATTGCATTGTTTTGCGTTGCAACTACCTGGATTCTTTTTGTAACCGTGCCTCAGGCAATGGAAGAGATGAACCACTCGGAGTCTTCGGTGGCTTCGCAAGTTGAGAAAGAAGCGACGGCGAACGCGGAAAGCGCGTTACAAGACGAAGATGCCGAACAGTTGAGTGCATCGGCGAATAGTGTGGTAGGTGGTGGCACCTATGCGGTGCAGGCCGAAGATATGGTTCACGATCAGGGGAATTCGCTTGCGTCGATTCAGGTGTTTGGATTCGGGTTGTTGCTCGCGGTCCTCTTGATCGCTGCATTGTTGAGTTATTGGAGTTACAGTGCAGCGCTCAATTCGGTCGAGCGGACTGAGCGCGCGCTCGCGAGCTTTATGGCAAATTCGAGCCATGAGATGAAAACTCCAGTTGCAAGCATAAAACTGCTCTCGGAATCGATCGTTATCGCTGCGAATCGTGGGCAAGTGGATTATGTGAAGGAATTTGCCCATCGTATTGAGCAGGCAAGCGGGCATTTAGAAAAACTTGTGCATGACATGCTAAGCATTACACGAACGACCGCTCCTCTCAAGGTGAAGACGATCGAAAAAGAATCTTCGTTGGGAGGCGTGCGTTGTAACGTATTGAGTGTTCTTCAAGAAGCCTTATCGGTTCAGGAATCGATCGCAGAGAATAAAGGGCTTCTGCTGCAGACCAATTTTACGAAGAATATTGAGAATGTTACGGTTGGTCTTTCTGAATTGGACTTCTTGACCATCGTGAATAACCTTGTTGGTAATGCTATCGCGTATACCGACAAAGGTTCTGTTACCGTTGAAGCAAAGTATGCCAAAGATTCATTCACGCTGCGCGTTTCAGATACGGGGTGTGGAATATCGCGTTCTGAACAAGACCGTGTGTTCGAGCGCTTCTACCGCGTGGAATCGACGCGCGCTGCTTATGCGCAAGGAACAGGTTTAGGTCTTCCTTTGGTGAGCAGTATCGTGGCAAGTGTTGACGGGAAGATCGGGCTCGAAAGCGATCTGGGAGAAGGTTCGACCTTCACGGTGGTGTTGCCGGCAACGAACCAGAGGACCGAGATGGCCACCGGTGATAAGAAAGAGCGTTGAAGTTCAATCTTGGTCCGGGGGAAGCCTGCGTGCTTTCCCTTTTTGCGCATTTATAGGCGGACGGGGATGCCTTGCGTGGCCAGGTATTCTTTTACCTCGCGGATGGTGAGCTCGCCGAAGTGAAAGACCGAAGCGGCCAGCACGGCATCTGCTTCACCTTCGATGATTCCTTCAGCGAAGTGTTCGAGCTTACCTACACCGCCTGAGGCAATAACGGGAATGGGCACGGCGCGCGCAACCGCACGAGTGAGCGCCAGGTCGAAGCCATCTTTGCTGCCATCGCGATCCATACTGGTGAGCAGGATCTCGCCAGCGCCACGCTTGGCAGCTTCGGTTGCCCACTCGACCGCATCGATGCCTGTGTTCTTGCGCCCTCCCGCAACATAGACCTCCCACTTGTTAGGATTGCCTGCGACTTGTTTCGCATCGATCGCGCACAGGATCGCCTGCGTGCCGAACGCTGCGGCAGCTGTGGTGATGAGCGTAGGATCGGCGATCGCCGCTGAGTTCACGGACACCTTATCGGCGCCGGCGGCGATCATCGTGCGGATGTCGGCAACGCTGCGGAACCCGCCGCCCACGCAATAGGGGAGGTGTAGCTCTTCGCTTGCGCGCGAAGCCATGTCGATCGTGGTCGCGCGGCCATCGCTCGTGGCGGTGATGTCGAGGAAGATCACTTCGTCGGCTTTTTGTTCGTCGTAGCGTTGAGCGAGCTCGATCGGGTCGCCTGCATCGCGCAGGTTCACGAAGTTCACGCCTTTGACGACGCGACCGTCTTTCACATCCATGCAGGGGATAACGCGCTTAGTGAGCATGATTGCCCCCGCAGTTCTTATCGCAATGAGTCATGCCGCTCATCTGGGCCTTCATGGTGGCGTTCTGGCAAAGTGCGAGAGCGAGGGGAACATCGAGCGTGCCCTCATAGACTGCACGTCCGGCGATCACGCCTTCGATGCTGCCTGCAACGGGCGCAAGCCGTTCGATGTCGGCGATGCTCGCTACGCCGCCCGATGCGATCACCGGGTGGCCGAAGACTTGCGCAAGGTGCACGTAGGTATCTACATCGAGGCCCGTCTGCATGCCGTCTTTGCTGATGTCGGTATAGACCAGATGCTGGAATCCGAGGTCGCGCATTTGGGCGATGAGCGTTTCTGCTGCTACGCCGCTGCCGTTATTCCATCCATCGACAGAGACTTCGCCATTGCGCGCATCAATCCCAGCAGTGAGCATGGTAGGGAACTTCGCGATTGCTTCGCGAGTGAAGTCGAGATTAGAGATGAGCGAGGTGCCCAGAACGACGCGATTCACGCCAGCGTCCCAGATGCGCTGGAGGGTGTCCATGGTGCGGATGCCGCCTCCCATCTCGACCTTGAGCATCGTTTTCGCGAGGATGTCCTCGATGAGGGGCAGATTCGACGGATTTCCTGAGCGTGCGCCGTCCAGGTCGACCACATGGATCCATTCAGCGCCCATCTCTTCGAACGCTTTCGCCTGGTCGATGGGGCTATCGTTGTAGACGGTGACGGCGTTGTAGTCGCCCTTCGCCAGGCGAACGACCTTGCCTTCTAGGATATCGATTGCGGGAAGTAGCTGCATGGTTGCTCCTCTTTAGTAGGTGCGGGTTGCTCGATCGCGGCGGAATTATCTTAAGCGCGAAGCGAGATCGACAAAATTCTTAAGTACGCGCGCGCCTGCATCGGACGACTTCTCGGGGTGGAATTGAACCGCAAAGATGCGATCGCCTACCTGCACGGCAGCCGGGAACGTGACCGAATGGGTGGTCGTAGCGATGGTGGCATTGCTTTCGGGCGCGATATAGCTGTGGGTGAAATAGAAGTATTCGCCGTTTGGGATGCCTGCGAAGAGCGGGCTTGAGCTTGCGCCATCGGTGAACTCGATCGAATTCCAGCCTACATGCGGAATCTTGTAGGCCTTGCTGGTGCTGTCTTGCGCGGGCATGCGTTTGGCGATGCCTTCGATAATACCGAGACCAGGAACCGTGTCGTGTTCGGCATGTTCGGTGCCGCCCTCGAAGAGAAGATGTTCGCCCAGGCAGATGCCCAGAAAAGGAGTTCCTTTGGCAAGAGCAGCGCGGATCGCTTCCATCTGACCCGTTTGTTGCATGGTCGCAGAAGCATCGGCGAAGGAGCCAACACCAGGGAGCACGAGCGCATCGGCCGCGCGGATCACTTCAGGATCGTCGGTGATATGCGCGTCGCCACCTACATGGGTAAGCCCGCGCTCAACGCTCTTCAGATTGCCTTTGCAGTAATCGATGACCGCGATCATGCGAGCGCACCTTTAGTGCTGGGGAGCTGGTCGGCTGCACGTGGATCGATCTCGAGCGCTTGGCGAAGTACGCGTCCCGTTGCTTTGAAGGCCGCCTCGATAAGGTGATGTGCGTTCTCGCCCTTGAAGGAAATGAGGTGGAGCGTGATGCCCGCGTTCGTTGCGAATGCGATGAAGAATTCTTTAGCAAGCGAAGAATCGAACAGGCCCATCATGGCAGGTGGGATGAGGATATCGAAGTGCATCTGGCCGCGCCCTGAAATATCGAGGGCAGCCATCACGAGCGCTTCATCCATCGGCACTGCTTGGGAAGCAAAACGGGTGATACCAAGCTTGTTGCCCATGGCTTCGGCAAGCGCTTGGCCGAGCACGATACCTACGTCTTCGACCGTGTGGTGTGCGTCGACCTCAAGATCGCCCTTTGCTTTCACGGTGAGGTCGAACAAGCCGTGGCGCGCGAAGGCATCGAGCATGTGGTCGAAGAACGGGATGCCCGTGTCGATATCGGTCTTGCCCGTGCCGTCGATCTCAAGCGTGAGCGAGATGTCAGTCTCTTTCGTGGTGCGCGTGATGGTTGCGGTTCGTGAAGCCATGTTCGTGTCCTTTGAGATGAGGTTCTTCTACGTATTATCAGGGTTTGCGGTGAGTTCGCGCAATGCCTCGATGAGCGCGCGGTTCTCCTCTTCGGTGCCTATCGTGATGCGCAGACAATTCTCGAGGCTGGGAGCTGAGGAAAAGTCGCGTACGAGAATGCCACGTTCAAGCAGCTGCTCCCAGATGCGATGAGCATGCGGAATACGCACGAGGATGAAGTTCGCTTGTGAAGGATAGACTTCAGCGCTGGGAAGCGCGGCAAGTTCCTCAAGCAGGACCGTGCGCTCGTGCTTGATCGCTTTGATGCCAGGCTCGAGCAGTGCGCGGTTTTCGTAGACGGTCATGCCGATAGCTTGCGAGACAGCATCGACCGAATAGGGCTGACGAACCTTGATAAACTCGCGAATGACCTGCGGATTTGCCAGTACATAGCCGAGACGCACACCGGCAAGAGCATAGGCCTTCGAGAAGGTCTTCAGCACGACCAAGTTGGGATAGCGATCCAAGTAGGGAATCATGCTTTCGCCGCCGAACTCGCCATATGCCTCGTCAACCATGACAAGCGTGTCGCTCGTTTCGAGGAGCTTTTCGATGAACGCGGGTGAGGTGATGTTCCCTGTAGGATTGTTCGGCGAGGTGAGGATCGCATAATCGATATCGCCTTGCGCAACCCGTGAGAGGATGGCTTCTTCGTCGAGCGAAAAATCGCTCTTACGCGGAATGGAGACGACTTGCGTATCAGTGAGTACGGCGTTCGCCTCGTAGACCGAGAAGGTGGGTGGGCAGGTGAGCATCGTGCGCCCCGGGCCACCCCAGCACAGTGCGAAGTCGAAGAGCAGTTCATCGCCACCATTTCCCATGAGCACGTATTCGCGGTCGTATCCCCATGCTTGGCCGATGAGTTCGCGCAAGGGATTTGCGAGCGGATCGGGGTAGCGATTGAGATCAACCTGTGTGATCGCGGCTTCGATCTTGGCTTGCACTTCATGAGGAAGCGGACGGGGGTTCTCGTTCGCTGAGATCATGACGCGTGCCGGCAGATATTTGGGATCGTACGGTTCGATTTCGGCGATCTGCGGACGTGGAGCACGGTAGCCGTTCGCATTTGTTGGCATAGTTAGTCCTTTGCCTGCTCAGCAGAGGCGTCTGTGCTGCTGGCGTTTGCCGAAACGCGGCCTTGCTCCATGAGCTCCATGCGCAAGCGTACGCTTTGAGCATGTGCCCAGAGTCCTTCGTGATCGGCGATGGTTTCGATCGCGCGTGCATCGTTCTTGAGCGCTGCGGCAGAATACTGGATCACGCTCGATTTCTTCACGAATTCGTCGACCGAAAGCGGGGAAGCGTAGCGTGCGGTGCCGCCCGTTGGCAGCGTGTGGTTGGGGCCAGCAACGTAGTCGCCCACTGCTTCAGGGGTCCATTCGCCCATGAAGATCGCGCCTGCGTTGCGAATTTGACCGAGCAGTTCCATGGGACGCGAAACGTGCAGTTCAAGGTGCTCTGGTGCGATCACGTTGATCGTTTGGAGCGCTTGGACGAGCGAATCGCAGATAACGATGAGACCCTTGTCGGTAAGGGACGACATCGTGATCTCCTTGCGCGTCGAACTTTCGACGGTCTTCTTGATCGCGTTCTCGACCGCATCAGCGTAGGCTTCGGAGAATGTGACCAAATAACAGCTGGCCAGCGGGTCGTGTTCGGCTTGTGCCATAAGGTCGACCGCGACCAGTTCGGGAAGTGCGGTTTCATCGGCAAGCACGCATACCTCTGAAGGACCAGCGATCATGTCGATGCCCACATCGCCTGAGACGATCTTCTTCGCTGCGGCTACGAACGCATTGCCGGGACCGGTGATCTTCGCGACCTTCTGGATGCTTTCGGTTCCGTAAGCTAGTGCGCCGATAGCTTGCGCGCCACCAACGGAATAAATCTCGGTCACGCCGGCGATGCGGCAGGCTTCTAGGATTGCGGGATCGAGCGAGCCATCTTTGGTAGGAGGGGTGACGCACACGATGCGCTTCACGCCAGCTACTGCGGCAGGGATCGCATTCATCAGCACGGATGAGGGATAGAGCGCGCGCCCGCCCGGAACGTAGATACCCACGGAATCGAGCGGCTCGACCTTCGCACCTACGAGCGCGCCATCTTCACGGATGGTGAACCAGCTCTGTTGCTTCTGGCGTTCGTGGAAATCGCGAATCTGCTTTGCTGCCTGGCGCAGTGCTTGCGAAACCTCTGGGTCAACGCGGGTGATCGCTTCATCGATCGCGGTATCGCTCACGCGAAAGCTCTCGATCTCCACGCCGTCGAATTGCTTTGTGTAGGCGCGCAACGCCGCATCGCCCTGGGTGCGCACTGCCTCGATGATCTCGGTCGCAGCGGTGAGAGCGCGCGCATCGAACGCGCCCACGCGTTGAAGTTGGTCTTCCGAAAAGGTCTCTCCAGGTTTCAGAATGATGCGTCTCATCTAGTTCTCCTTGTTGGCTTGACGCAGCGCTTGTGCGAGTGCTGCGACGCGGGGATTCGTGCGGTATGAACAGGGGTTGGCGAAGAAGCGCGCCGTTGATGCGAGCACGTCTTCAACAACGACCAGGCTGTTTTCGCGCAGGGTGGTTCCGGTGGCAGTGATATCGACGATCTGCTCGGCCATGCCGGTGATGGGGGCGAGCTCGATATTGCCGTGCAGCTTCACGATCTCGACTTGCTTGCCCTGCTTGTCGAAGTGCGAGCGTGCGATGTGCGGGTATTTCGTGGCGATGCGGATCGAGCCGAGTTCGCGGTAGCGTTTCTCGACTGCTTCGGAGGTTCCTGCGGATTCCGCTACCACGAAGCGACAACCGCCGAATTCGAGGTCAACTAGTTCGACCACATCGGTGCGAGCTTCAACGAGCGAGTCTTCGCCGCAGATGCCGCAGTCAGCGGCGCCAAGGGCTACAAAAACCGGTGCATCGGTGGGGCGCACGATGATGTACTCGACATCGCCGTTGCGCAGCATGAGCGTGCGGCCAGCATCGGCAAGTCCGTCCACGTTGAGACCAGCGGCATCAAGTGCCGCGATCGCATCTTCGTTAAGCGAACCTTTGGGAACCGCGATGCGCAAGGGGTGTGGAGCAGCAGTCTTTTCGAGAGCGAAGGCTTCCATCACCTGTTCGAGGTAGAAGCTGAAACCTGCGGCAGGAACTTTCGTGCCGCCATAGGCCGCGACCAAGTTGTCGTAACGACCACCACCGCCGATTGGCGAGCCCAGGCCGGGTTCGTAGGCTTCGAAGACGATGCCCGTGTAATAGTCGAACGAGCTCATGACCGTGAAATCGATCAGTATGACTTCGCCAAGCCTGCGTTCGACAAGCAGATCGTAGAGCGCTTCGAGTTCATCGACCCCTTCGCTGCAACCGAGTGGTGCGAGGAGTGCGCGAATTTTGCCGAGTGCTTCCTTTTGACCGCGCAGCATAGGCAGCTGTGCGAGTGCACCAATGGCGGCCTGGTTGCCTTCGGCGGTTTTCGTAAGGTTGTCGAGTGCTACGAAGTTCGAGGTATGGAACGCACGATAGACTGCGTTTTCCCAGCCAGCATCCATCTGGCAGCAAGAGACAAGATCGCGCAACACGCGCGCAGAACCGAGGGCGATGCGGTATTCGCTGATGCGTGTTTCCGCAAGCGCTTCTGAGAAGAGCGCGATGATGTTCGCATCGGCCTCTACGCCGGACTCGCCAAGGCATTCAACACCCATCTGCGTGAGTTCGCGGGCTGCTGCTTCTGCGGTCTTCTCGCGGAAGACGCGCTGGGTGTAGCGCAGCTTCACAGCAGGATCGAACGAGGTGATGCGGGTAGCGCACATGCGCGCGATCTGCATCGTGACGTCGGGGCGCATGGCCAGAAGATCGCCGCGCGAGTCGAAAAGCTTGAAGGGGGAGGCGGGAACATGCCCACCTGCTTCCATCACGTCGAGCACCTCGAGCGTAGGGGTTTCGATGGGGGAATAGCCGTGGCGTGCGAAGCATTGCTGCACGCGATAGGTAAGGTCTTCGCGGACGAGCGCTTCGTCACTGATCACGTCGCGAAAGCCGATAGGGGTTACGTAATTCATCGTTTGTTGGGCCACCTTTTAATAGCTAGAATAAGAGCGAGTCAATACTTTAGCACAGTAGAGTGATAAAGTAACGCTCTTCATATCCTCTTCACTCTTTCAATATAGCGACAAACGCACAAAACAGTGGGGAACATTAGGCGAGAGCAGCAGATTAAAGCTATAATATGAGCTGAAAATCCGCTTTGAACACAAAAGCACGCCCTAAAGGAGGCCATCGTGTCATTCACTAACATTCTCGTTCCGTACGACGGATCCGATCACGCCAAAGAAGCGCTTCGTGAAGCGATGAAGATGGTCGAGGGTAATACCGATGCGTCGATCCATGTCGCTGAGATCAGCGCACCTCCGCAAGATCTTGTGTTCAGCAGCTTCAATCAGACTGGTTTCGGCATGGGTGTTTCGCTCGTTTCTAAGGAAGACTTCGCCGATGCGGTGCAGGAACGCACTGAAGAGAGCGACAAGAAGCTTGAGGCTGATGTGGCTGATATCGTGAAGGATTTCAAGGGCAACCTTACTGTTGAAGTGATCTACGGCATCTATACGGTCGAGACCATCATCGAGACGGCGCAGCGCTACGAATGCGACCTGATCTGCATGGGTTCGCGCGGTTTGGGAGCGATTCGCGGCATGCTCGGTTCGGTCAGTTTTGGCGTGTTGCGCAACTCTGACATTCCTGTGCTCGTTTGCAAATAAGTCTTTAGGCTTTAATAGAATCGAATGGTTCTAAAAAGTAACTGGATTTTGCATAGAATTCAGGGGCGGGAACTTGTTTCATTGGGCTCCAATCCAATGCTCTTAAGAGGTGAAACAAGCTCCTGTCTCTGAATTTCTATTTTGGTGGCCTTGCTGTTACAAGTAATAGACTACGCATCTTACTCTCTGTGGCTGTCCTATAAATTGGACAAAATAGAAGTTGTCGAGGACGCACTAAGCAGCCCTCCTTGCTGATGCAGGAAGGAGTCGAACGAACAGGTAGTTTGTCACTTAAGCTTTTTGAAATGAACTGTCTTGTTCCTAAGGGAGATCTTTCCTACCTCGTAGCCATAATCGAGCAGCTCTTTCTTATAGTTCAAGAACGAATGGTCGATGGGTAAGCCTGCGATGGCAGCAATTTCGTCGAAGGTAAGATCGAGGCTGTCTTTTCCGCTTCGCTGAATGTGCTTCCATAAAGAATCGTACTTGCTCATGGGTCTCCTTGGTGATTTAGGACGAAAAGGTTCGAGATGGCGCGAGAAGGAAATCGCGTCTAGCGTATCTCGATGCGGCCTTCCTTGCGTTTGATCGGACGTGGATCGGTATCAGGATAGCCAAGCACCACAGCGCCGAGCAATGGTCCCTTATCAGGTGCAAAACGCGCTTCGATGCGTTCTCGTTCGCGTACCACTTCTTCAACCCAGCAGGTTCCCAGACCCTTTTCATATGCAAGTAAGCAGATGTTGTTCATAGCTGCCGCAACCGATTCAACACAGCTGGGAATCATGCCTTCGCTATAGGTTGGCTTCAGAAGGAATGTCAGGATCAAACAGGGAGCGCCGCCCATCTCCTGCAGGAATTCGAGTGTTTCTTCAACCACTTCAGGGTTGTTCTTGAAGCGATCTTCGAGGCGTTTGCGATGTGAATACACCGAGGTGCCCATCATATCGAAAAGTTCGCGCAGATCGTTCGGATCGGTGAGTGCAAGGAAGTACCAAGGCTGCAAATTCTGTGCAGAAGGTGCCCAGACTGCATCTTCCAGGATCTCTTGGATGATCTCGTGCGGCACGGGATCGCTCTTGTAACGGCGAATGCTTCGACGCTCCTTGATCGCTTTGGTGAGTTCCACGATATTCTCCTTTAACGCAGGGGGTCGAAGCCGAAGTAGCGCATGAATTCATCGCGCAATTCGCCGCGAAAATCGGGATGCGCGATGCCGATGAGCGCTTTTGCTCGCTCTTGGTTGGTCTTGCCGCGCAAATCTGCGATGCCGTATTCGGTCACGATGAACTGGGTCTCGTTGCGTGGGGTGGTCACGATGCTGCCTGGCGCAAGGAAGAGGCTGATCTTCGAGACGCTTCCGCCTGCTGCGGTCGAGTTGATCACAATGATCGATTTGCCACCCTTGCTCATGGTGGCGCCTCGTACGAAATCAACCTGTCCACCTGCACCCGTTGCTTGTTTGTGGCCAAACGATTCAGCAGCAACCTGTCCGAACAGGTCGACCTCGATGCAAGAATTGATGGAAATAAGATTCTCGTTCTTCGCGATGACCGCCGGATTGTTCACGTATTCGACGGGGTAGAGCTGCACGAAGGGATTGTCATCAGCCCAATCGTAGAGCTCCTTGGTTCCCTCAAGAACAGTAGCAATGTTGATGCCGTTATGCAGCGTCTTCTTAGCGGCAGTGATCACGCCTGCTTCAGCGAGATCCATCATCTTCGAGGTGAACAATTCGCTGTGAACGCCCAGGTTCTTTTTGGTGCTCAGCGCATCGAGAACCGCGTTCGGCAACTTGCCGATGCCTGCCTGAATGGTCGCACCATCTTCGATGAGCGAGGCGCAGTATTCGCCGATCTGGCGTTCGGCGTCACCGATGCTCGAATTCGGGATGACGGGCAGTGGCTCGTCCACTTCGATGATATAGTCAAGCTCGCTTACATGGACGCTCGTTTCTCCGAATATGCGTGGCATCTGTTTGTTGATCTGCCCGATCACGATCTTCGCCGAGCGCATTGCTGTGCGCTGGTAGCTGCAAGAAACACCCATTGTGCAATAGCCCTGCTCGTTGGGTTCGGAGAGCGAGAGAATCGCAACATCGATAGGGTAGTGGCCGTCGCGGATCAGGCGTTCGATGCTGGAAAAATATGATGGCAGATAATCCGAGATGCCCGCATGTATGCCTTGCCAATAATCCTTGTACTGTCCAACGGGGCCAACGAATGGCTCATAGCGGATGTGGCCTTCCATGCGGGGGTCGAACATCTCGATGCGCTCGCCCGGAGGGCCCTGCATGAAGGAAACGTCGGTGAATTCCGCGTAGCGCTTCTCAATTTCACGCGTGATCGCACGCGGATCGGCTGCGCCATCGGAAAGCGAACAGTGGCTGTGCGGCGGAATGACCTTCGCGATATCTTCCACGGGAATGAGTTTTTGTTGGTAGAGCTCTTTCCAATCGGTCATTGGGCCATTCCTTCCTTGCTTGCAACACGTGATTATTCGATTATATCCTCTCGACCCGTTCTTCCCTTCGATACTTCTGATAAGGACAACAAGCTACGTCCCCGTTGTCCTGTTTTCTATTTGATATGATTGCAGGCGCAAGCTGATTCGGAAAAGGATGCATCAATGGAACAAAGCCATAGACCGATGCCAACAGGACTTCGTGTTTCTTCGTGGATCATTGCCATTGCCACCATCGTCGCATGTTATGTTCCTCTCTTGCTGTTGGGTATAGGAGGCTCAGCGGAAACAGCGAGCGATTCGATCCTTGATGCGGCTATCAATACTTCGCTCACGATCGTTCCGCTCCTGCAGATAGTCAATCTGATCCTCGGAATCATTGTCGCCGTCCGAAAAGATTCTGACGCATTGTCTGTCGCTCGAGCCATCATGCTCACCTATAAACTGGGGCTCATCCCATTCTTCATCTTGGGTGGCATAATCGAAGTCTTGTGCATCATAGGAGGCTTTCATCCTATACTCGTTGGATTTATGTGGGTCATTGGATTTGGGCTTGCCATACTCGGTTGGCTTGCCGTGATGTCTGGCAGTATTTGGACGATAGCCACCGCAGTTAAAGCGAAACGATCCACGACCATCACTTCAGGAGAATGTGCGCTCTATATTGTTCTTTCGTTATTCTTCGTTGCTGATGTCGTTAGCTCGATCGTTCTATTCGTGCGGTCGAAGCGACCGAAAACAGGCGCTCATTAAAAGACGAAATGGCTGCTAGTCCGTCTCGGGCAATTTGCATACATCAACCCAAATGCTTCCAGGCGTTAGTTCCTCTAGTTCATCAGGCGTAAGCTCAATTGCGCTGTTCGAACTGCCGCATGCGGGAAACACCGTTTCGAAGCGGCGAAGCGATTCGTCCAAATAGATTTTGCAGCCGTCATTCACGCCGAAAGGGCACACGCCTCCAACAGCATGGCCTATAAGCTCTTCTGCCTTTTCCGGATCTACCATTTTGGCCTTGCAGTGAAACGCTTCCTTAAACTTGGGGTTTGCGACGCGTGCATCTCCTGCGCAGACAACGAGCGCAACACCATCGTCAACCATGAACGACAACGTCTTTGCGATGCGCTCAGGCGCACATCCGACCGCCTTTGCCGCCAGCTCGACGGTGGCACTCGAAACGTCGAATTCCAGCACATCGCGATCACGTCCATATTTGCTCAGATGCTCTTTAGCTCTTTCTACGGTCATGAATATCCCTTCCTGCTAATTCGTTGTTGGACCATCGAAGTAGTCTGTTTGCAAGCTCTTGGTCGTCCATCTGTGCGTCTCCGTTGTAGGCTTGCAAGAGCTTCTTTTCGTCGTCGTTTGCTAGGTTCAGTAGCTGTGCGCGGCTGTTCACGAACTCGCCTGTCTGGGCAAAATGCTTTGCACGGATTCCGAAGAACACTGATTTCAAGCAACCTTGCAATAGGGTTGGAAGCATATCCGGCTCGAATACCGCTGTATGGCAAAGCGCATGGTAGATCTCGGACGCGCATGCATCAGCTGCAAGTTTCGCTTCTTCGGCGGTGAACTCTGTGTCCGTGAAGTCGAATGAGCCGTATCTGATGTTAGTATCGTTCACCAGGTTGAACACGTCATGTCGTGGCCAAGCTGCAAGTACGTCAGGCGATCCGATGAATCCGCAAGCAAGCTCGGCATGCGCCATCTGTTGAATGACGCTGCGATACAAGGCGAGGTCATCGGCATCTAGATCTTCTACGACGACCACGACATCGATGTCGCTATCTTCACGTTGTTCGCCCCGAGCCCTGCTCCCTTGCAGTCCAACAAGCGCGAGTCTCTCTTTGAACTCGGTTTTTAATTGGTCGATAAGGTCATTCATCCAAGTATCAATATCCACGGGTGCATCCTTTCTTTCTTGCTAGTTTGCGATAAAGACGAATCGTCATAATCCCAGCTCTTCTTCGCCCTTGATTATCAGTCCGGCTTCTTGGCTTTGGCTATTCCTCAATGATGACACCAAGGCGTCGAGCCAGAGCCGCAGCTTGGTAGAGCCCGAGCTTCGCGCCGTATACTTCGGTCATGGCATCCGATATGGCAATGCCTTCGAGCTGGCATGATGTGAAATCGAGACCGACGAGCTTCGTGCGGAAGAAGCTCGTTCCAACAAAGCGGTCGTCCGCGAGCGAGATGCCGTGCAGCTCCATTTCGGTCATATCCGCTGATGAGAAATCGCAAGTGTGAGCCCGAACGATTTTCCAAAGACTTCGATTGAATGCGCCGTAGGCGAACGTGCAATCCTTTGCAGCCACCTGTTCCCAAAGCGCTTCGGTGAAGGAGGCGTCGGCGAACTTGCAATCGTTGAACGTGCAGCGTGTGAACGCAGCGCTGTCGAATATGCTGTTGGAGAAGTCGCAACCCTCAAAGGCGATGTCAACGAAAAGTGCACCAGTGAAGTCGCAGCTAAGGAACTGGCAGTTGGAGAAGCGGCCGCTAGAAACCTCAAGCTCGACGAAGCTCGTTTCTACAATATGGAGCCCGCAGAATTCGACGGCTTCGAGCGTTCCGCGGTCGGGATCGCAGAGAACGCTCAAGGGCATATCATCGAGAGAGACGGCTATGCGAGGTGCGGTCAGCTTGCAAGGTGATGATGCCTGGTCGTAGGCAGCCTGTGCTGAACTGGGAATAACGTGCATGCCGCCCCTTTCGCCAATAGCGTCCGAACAGACTCATTTGCACCATCCTAAAACCGATCTATCGGTCTTGCAACTTGCGTCCTTTTGTTCGTGCTTCGTTTTTGAGACAACAAAAGGCCGGCGATCGTCATAGCCAAGCCTAGGATTATAGGCGCGTTCAGCGGTTCTCCTAGAATAAGAATGGAAGCAGTCGCCGTGATGGCGGGAACGAGATAGATGTAGGTGGTCGTTGTGGTCGCCCCCAGATGCTTCACAGCAACGCCCCATGTGACAAAGCATGCTGCCGATGCCACCGCACTCAGAAAGAGCAGATTGAGCATGTTCTGCCCGTCAAGAAGAGCAGATGGCTGCGGTGCATGTGGGTCGAAGATGAGCGTGGTAATCAAGATGAATGCAACGCCCCAGACGAATGTGCGCTTCGTGGCCGCGATCGTTTCGTAGCCTTTCTGCGCGATGCGAGCGACCAGCGTGGAATAGACCGCCCACACAAGGGCCGCGGTCAACGCAAGCATGTCGCCAAAAAGATCGAAACTGGTGAAGTTCACGAGATCGCTTTCGCCCATCGTGCCAGCGCCAACAACGATAAGCCCCGCCATTGCGAGCGCAAAACCGCAGAAGAAGCGGATATTGATGGAAGAACGATCGCCAAGGGAAGCGGAGATTAGGGCCGTGAACAGCGGAGATGCCGCTACGATCACACCAACTGCAGTCGCGGTGGTGAATACGAGCGCAACATTTTCCAGCAGGTAATATGCAGCGATACCCGTTGCTCCGGCAGTAGCGAAGAGCGCTTCATCCGTTCGCTCTTTAAGCCTCAAGATGTGGGGACGCATGACGCAAAGAATGCAAAGGCCGAGGGCAAAACGTAAAAGCAAGATCCATAAGGGGGATATGTCCACCAAGAGCACCTTGGTGGAGACGAAGGTGAAGCCCCATACGAAGATGGTGAAGAGCGCAACAAGATGGTATTTCATTCTTGCCCTTCGCTCGTCTTGCGCATCGCGGCATAGAAACCAGGTGTGCATCCGATACGTTTCTTGAACTCGCGCGTTAGGTGTGCCTGATCTGAAAACCCGAGTTCGGCTGCCGCATCTGATGCATGTGCGCCATTAGCCAGAAGTTCGCATGCCGCATCTACGCGGAGCGCCAGCTGATGTTGAACTGGCGTGAGGGAGAACATGCGCCTATAGGCGCGAATGAGCGCATAGGTAGAGATGCCTTCGTTCTCCGCGAACGCCTCCACGCAGACCCTCTTTGCAAGATGCCCGAGCATATGCGCATAAAGGCGCACTGCTGCTTCCTCGTGCTTAGGGTTCGGTAGGTTCGCGTCGGGCTTTGTGACAAGCGTCTGCTCGAAAGCTACAAACGCCTCTAAGGCCTCCTCTTCTCGGTGCCTGTCGAGCAGAGAGAATACTTCTTCAAGTTGTTCGCGTGGACAACAAGCTACGTCCCCGTTGTCCTCTTTAAGCTGTTCGCGTGGTAGGTCGTCGGTATTGCTTGGGAAGCAAAACCGCCCGTCATCAAGGGTTTCTGTCGCAACCGTGAAGCTGTCATAGGCAAAAGGGCTTTCGCTAGCCTGGGTGCAGCCATGCGCATCGCCGGGGTTGAACACAAGAATGTCGCCCTTCTTTATGCGCAGGAGCTCTCCGTTGAGGACAAGCTCACGCTCACCTTCACGAACGATGCCGAAGACGTAATAGTTATGAGCGTGATCCGCGAATGGCTGCAAGATGCCACAGTATGTTCTGCGCTCTCCCTTGAAAAGTGGGAGGGGCGTGACGGCGCAAGATTCATTCATGTAAGGCCTTTCCTTTCAAGAACAGGATAGCTTTCTGTTCGCTGTTGTTCTTGAATGAAATTGCACCTGGGAAATAACAGGCGATTCATATCTAAGGCGCGCATTTCAGAAAAACGTGAGATGCTGCTCTCTTGAATCTATCAATGCCCGGAAGCTCTCTACGCCAAAGGCTGGTCGTCCGAAGGCTTCGGCATAAGCTCATGCATCAATGGTGTTTTTCGGAATTGGAGCTTTTTCGTTTCGTCCTAAACGCTTCAGTAGCAATAACCAGCTGGCCGATCTTTTTGCCACGTGCCGTGTAAGCTTGATCGAAGAGGAGTTCTGCGAAGGAGGGCACCGTGAACAAAGGCGAGATCGTGCTGGCTGGAGGATGCTTCTGGGGAACAGAAGCTTATCTTAAGCGTTTGCCTGGTATCATCCAGACTGAAGTGGGATACGCGAATTCGAGTACGCCTCAGCCTTCCTACGAAGAGGTTTGTTCGGGCGAAACAGGAGCAGCGGAAGCGGTCCGTGTCATCTACGATAAAGATGTCATTTCTTTGCCACTTCTTTTGGAAGCTTACTTGCGCACAATCGATCCCACATCGCTGAACCGCCAAGGCAATGACCGTGGCACTCAATATCGTACGGGCATCTACTGGTCAGACGAACGAGACGCGCCAATCGTTGTATCCGAGTTAGGCAAAGTCGAGCGGCGCATAGGCCGTCGCGTTCGTGTGGAAGCGTGCCCGCTGCGAAGCTTCTATCCGGCCGAACCGTATCATCAGAACTACCTGGACGCTAATCCTTTGGGTTATTGCCATGTCAATCTCGCCGATGCTGCAGATTTCGTTTCTGAACACGCAGCGGATTTCGCCATCGCGCAGCAGGACTATTCAAAGCCTGCAGATGCTTTGCTGGAAACAATGCTCGATCCTGCCACGTTTGCCGTCACTCAACAGGGGGCGACCGAGCGCGCCTTTTCGCATCCCTATGACCACCTGTTTGAGGATGGTATCTATGTGGATGCGGTAACGGGTGAGCCGCTCTTCGCAGCAGCTGACAAGTTCGATTCTGGTTGTGGTTGGCCCGCGTTTGCGCGCCCGATCGCCGAGTCATCCATTGTGGAGGCGGTAGATGAATCGATTGCAGGCATGCCGCGAACCGAGGTTCGCAGTGCGCGTGGCAATAGCCATCTCGGGCATGTCTTCGAAGATGGTCCGGCAGCATTGGGCGGACAGCGCTATTGCATCAACGGTGCAGCTTTACGCTTCGTGCCTCGCGAACAGATGGAGAATGAAGGCTACGACTATCTGCAGAATTCGCTGGAAAGCTGAGCATTGGCATTCATTGCGATCGAGTGAGTCAGGAGGACGGTTCTGCTGACTCACACGGCATTATCTAAGCTCACTAAGAGCCTTTAAGGTTGCCTCTACGTTCTCGGCATGCCAGTTCTTGTAGCCGCCGGCATACTGCGATGCGTAGATACCCGAGAGACGAATGTCGCTCAGCTCCTTTTGCTGCGTGGTGAGGCGAACGTTGCCAGTGTTCGTTTCGATGTCAATGATCACATTGAGCAGGTCGTTGACAAGCTTCACCGATTCGATCTCCGAATAGGGAACGACAAGGGAAGCATCTTTTTCGAGGGTTACCCAATAAGGGTCGAAGGGAAGCAAGATGAGCTCGTTCTCGCACATCTGAAGGACGGCCACATCGCACGCACTGAAGAATCGGACGATCTTATCGCTCAGATTCCCCGCCGCACCTTTCACGATGATGCACCTATCCTCTAGAGGCTCATATCCTGCTTCTATCGCATATTCCTAAACCTTCTCTTCGCGTGCCATAGCTATTCTCCTTTCGCCATCGGTGCTTTGTCTATTTGATTTCTTCAGCGGGTGTAACAACAGGATTGCCGTCTGCGTCAAGAAGCACGGTCATGCCCGTGCAGCTGACACCAGAGGATGCCAGGAATCCCGCGAGCAGATAGTTAACGCCCGTTTCTCGGTCAATGAGGACATAGGTGCGGTTCGCTAGGCCGTGTTGCTGCATGTGTGTCTGAATGAAGCGCTTGCCGTTTTCTTTCATCGGCGTATATCCTTTCACTCGGATTGCATCGACGGGCATTATTTTCCCGATTCGTTTCCTCGTGTGCAAATGGATCAGATTATAAAAACACCTGTTCAGATGCTATGTAAAAGCCTTTTGACAGACACCTCGAGGCATTTGGCAAACACGTGGATTATCATTTCAGGCGGCACAGACCTAAAGCCAGCATGGACTTAAGGCCCTGCAGAAAGCATCGAGGGAGGCACGGACAGATGGAACTGGCACGGCAACTAAGAGCCAAAAGGGAAGAGCGTGGACTCTCCCAAGACGAGGTGGCGAAGGCGATATTCGTATCGCGTCAGACCATCTCGAATTGGGAGAATGACAAGACCTACCCCGATATGCAGAGCTTGCTTCTGCTGAGCCAGTTATTCGACACCTCCATAGACGATCTTGTGAAAGGTGATGCTGCAAGGATCCAGCAGACCGTCAAGCAGGATTCGCACAAGATGAGGCTCTTGTCATATGGGATGGTGGGCTTTTCGGTGCTGGCTTTCCTTTTTCTACTGGGTTTCTCGCTTGCCTGGCAGGAGCCTTCTGGTTTCGCTCGTACGAGCAAGGGCAATATCGCAGGCGCGATCACATTTATCGTGCTCTATGCCATCGGGTTCGGCATGGCTATTGCTATCGACCATCTGAAGAAGAAACACGACATCGTCACCTATCGGGAAATCGACCGCTTTCTCAAAGGTGAGATTGGCGAAGAGCCCGATTCGCAGGGTTTATCGCGCAAGCATCCAGCGCTTGGTGTTGTGGTGAAGCTTGTCGGCGGCGCAGCGGTCGGGCTGTTATTGGCAGCTCTCTTGCTGGCACTTGGTGGGTAGATATCTCGTTTAGGTTGGTTCGATGAGTGCGGACAATAAGCTACGTTCCCGTTGTCCAGGTGGTATCAGGCATTCTTTGTGATCGAGTCGATTACTCGGTTCGTACCGCCGAGTTCAAATAACCGACTCCTCAAGGATGCGGCAGAAGCACGATACTCTGCCGCATCTTCCAAAAGCTGCTTCAAAGCTCTGCGCACTGTAGGGACATTAAAGCAATTTTGTTCCAGCGAAAGACCGATGCCGCAGCGTTCTGCTGCCTTGGCATTGAAGCGGCGCTCGAAGACCTTACCAGGGCAGATGAGCTGTGGCGAGCCGTACGCTATGCCATCCATCATTGAGTTTTGGCCGCCGTGGTTCACGAAGATAGCAGCGCGGGGAAGCAATTCGGAAAAGTCAAAACGAGGCGCTGTGTGCAAATGCGCTGCGTGCCTTTCCGGCAAGCCCGCCACGTAAAGGTCGAGGCCGCTACCTCGCAAAGCTTCCGCAAGAACTGCAAAACCTCTGCGGGGTGTGATAGCTCCGTTCCCGAAATAGGCGACAACCGCATCCTTTGGCGTATCAAGGGTGCTTGCTGGCAGGTCGATGAACGGACCTGTAAATATCACGGGGCTTTCGGCAGGAAACGGTTCCAGTTCAGGACATGACGGTACGAAACGGACGCTCGGCATGAGCAGGATGTCCTCCGGTGAACGCACGGGGTCCATTGAAAGTGAACGCAGCACGCAATTCAAACCCGCAGATGAGGAGGGATTGCTTGCGAAGGATGGCTGCGTGGGAAAGCTCGTTGAACCGAAAATGGGTACACCTTCTGCCTTAGCAGCGATTATCGAAGCGATATTGAACTCAGAGTAGACGGCATCGAAGCGCCCATTCTGAATGATCTTGCGTAGCTGTTCAACGGCTCTCGTGAGATACCGCCTGTTAGTATTTCCGGTAAGCTTCAAAACGTCGTCGAAGCAAGTTATGGGCACCTTGCGGTTCAGGCCAAGCCTTTGGGCAAGCGGAAACATCTTCCTTCCGATGATCCGCGGCATTCCAAGCGGGCTTGGCGTGAGGATAGGTTGCGCGCTCACGCCTGTAGGAACCATCCCCGTGAAACCCCCGGGTACGCAAAGCGTTGTTTCCCATCCTATCGAAGCCATGGCAGACGCGAGGGCGCGTGCGCGGGTTGCGGGACCAGCGCTCTCTGCCATCGCCATCAGGGGAGTCACGAGCACGCGCATGGGGTATCCTTTCTGTTTCCGACACCTGTCGGTATCATATCTATGAGCATCCTGTCATGCTCCGACAGAATGCCGAAACTGACGGAAGAGGGTGCCCTATCATGAACAAGGCTCGCAATCGCTCCTCTGCAAAAGAGCGCATCATCAAGGCCTATTTCAGGCTTCTTACTCAGGGAAAGCATAGGAAGGTGACGGTTTCGGCTGTGGCGAAGGCCGCGGAGTGTAACCGCGATACGTTCTACTACTATTTCGCATCCATCGATGCTCTGGCAAAATGCGCGCTCGATGAATTGGTGCCCGTATCCGTGCCTCATATCGCTGTGGCGCTTGCTGAAGGCAATGCTCTGACGATACCCGAACAAGCAAAGGCACGCATGCGCATCATTGCCAAGATCGCCCGAGTGCACCCTCGGATTCGGAAGCATCTTGAAGGAGCGCTGAAGAACTTGTGGATCACCGAGTTTCACATCGATCCAGAAAAGATGGAGGCAGCAGATGAATCCGTGCTGGATTTCATGGCAGCAGGAACGGTCGGATTTGTCTGTGAGCATTTAGCAGATGCTGATGAAGATACTGCGTTCGATGAGTCGTTTTCTACCATTGCGCGCACGTTTGGGAAGAGCGCTCTGTGCTATGCGAAGGAGAGGGGCTTCTTGTTGTGAGTACCTACAGCACTTTATAGTGCCTACTTCTCTTCTGATACCTGGCATCTTACTATTCAAACCATCAAAGGACAGCGGCAAGTTCTAAGATAGGACGAAGCACTGCTATGAGCACGACGTGACCGAGGAGGAGCGAAGCGATGACAGTGGGTGATGATCTGACCTGCTGCGTGAGGTTCTTTGCAGAAGAGCGCTACGGGGAAAAAGAGGCAAACAGGATGATCCGTGATGCCTGCGGCGATACGGACAAGCTCTTCTGTCTGTACCGCGACCTCGTGAACGTGCGCGAGCCGATTCAGGTGCCCGAAGACATCCTTGCCGCGCAGGATAGGATGCTGCAGAATCGGATCGAAAATGTCGGCATTACCGATGCGGACGTGCTGCCGCGCACATCCTTGGACAGCCGCATCAGTCTGTGGCGCGGAGATATCACAACGCTCGCCGCTGATGCCATCGTGAACGCCGCCAACTCGCAAATGCTCGGATGCTGGATCCCAGGACATTTCTGCATCGACAATGCGATCCATACGTTCGCAGGGGTCCAGCTGCGTGCCGAATGCAGTCGCATCATGCGCGAGCAGGGGTATCCTGAGCCTACAGGCATGGCGAAAGTGACGAGCGCATACAACCTCCCATCGAAGTGGATCATCCATACGGTGGGGCCGATCGCAAGCGGCACCCCGACCGAGAGCGATAGGGGATTGCTCGCCTGTTCTTATCGAAACTGCCTTGATGCAGCGAAAACAATCGGAGCTAAGAGCATCGCTTTTTGCTGCATAAGCACAGGGGTCTTCGGATTCCCTCAGGGCGATGCGGCAGAGATCGCCGTGAACACGGTTCGAGATTGGCTTGATCGCAATGAATCTGACATCCATGTGATATTCAATGTTTTCGGGCAGAAAGACGAGGATATTTACCATGGGCTTCTTTTCGGGTAATACGTTTTTTGGCGGAGGATATTCATGTCCGAGATGCGACGCTGCCTTGGTAAGGGGCATCGAGATGTCCACTGATCAGGCTACGCTGGCGCTCGCCGAGGCTATCAGTGAGTGCGATGCCGTTCTGGTAGGTGCGGGCGCGGGGTTATCTACCGCTGCAGGCCTTACCTATTCGGGTGAGAGATTCGATGCGAACTTCGCCGACTTCCGCGATGCCTACGGCATCACCGACATGTACTCCGGTGGTTTCTATCCCTTCCTCGACTCTCTGACCTATTGGGCATGGTGGAGCCGCCATATCTATCTCAATCGCTATGATGTGGAACCCGGAAAACCTTATCTCGACTTGTTGAGGTTGCTCAACGGCAAAGATTATTTCGTGATAACCACGAACGTAGATCATCAGTTTCAGCTGGCAGGGTTCGACAAGGCTCGGCTCTTCTACACTCAGGGAGACTATGGGTTGTTCCAGTGCTCGCGAAATTGCTCGAACAAGACCTACGATAACGAGGAACAGATACGCCAGATGGTGGCCGAGCAGAAAGAGATGAAGATCCCAGAGCCTCTGCTTCCGAAATGCTCGGACTGCGGAGCCCCTTTGGTGCCGAACCTACGTGTTGACGGGAGCTTCTGCGAGGATGCGGGATGGCATGCAGCTCGTAATCGCTATCAGAGCTTCAGGGAAAAGCATGCAAACGGCAAGGTCCTCTACTTGGAATTAGGTGTCGGCAATAACACGCCTGTGATAATCAAATATCCGTTCTGGGATGCCGTTAAATCCAATAGCGAGGCAACCTATGCCTGCGTGAACAGGGGAGAAGCATGCTCTCCGCGCGTCATTGCCAGCCGGAGCATCCTGATCGATGCCGACATTGGAACGATCATATCGGCATCGCTTCACAGACGGTGAAGAGTCAAGGGGTATGGGACAACGGGTGGGACAACGGGGACGTAGCTTATTGTCCGGAAATCCGTGGGTCATGGGGACGGTTCTCTTGGCTCATAAAGCTGCTTAGGTTGGTCCGTGTGCGGTAATGTGGGTCAGGAGCTACATCTCCGGATTTCCGGACAATAAGCTACGTCCCCGTTGTCCCGCTAGAGCGGGTCTTCGCTGAGAAATGAACGGTAGAAGCAAGTGCGCGCTCCGGTGTGGCAGGCAGGACCTGCCGGATTCACGAGCGCGAGCAACGTGTCCTCGTCGCAATCGTAGCGCAGATCGACCAGCTCTTGCGTATTGCCAGACTCTTCACCCTTGTGCCAGAACTTGTTGCGCGAACGCGACCAAAACCAGGTGGTCTTCTCCTCGAGGGTTCGGCGGACAGCCTCTTCATTCATCCAGGCCATCATGAGCACCTCGTGGGTGTTCGCATCTTGCACGATGCAGGGGATGAGACCGGCTTCGTTGTAGGTAAGATCTGCCAAGTTCATGGTGGGTTCCTTCCGGAAGAGGGGAAGCGAATGAAGTAGGCTCATTGTAGCAAAGCGAGCGAGCATCTTTCGCGAGCGATCCATGCGTGCATTCCTTGAAACAAAGGCTTGTTCAACGCCAGCGCTTTCCTAGGAGCGGAAGGGGGGCGCGTCTCAAGCAAATTCGCCGATGAACCACGACGCTCGCCGCGAACATGCGCTATACTCTTCTACACTAAATGCGATGACGAAGACAGCACATTTCGGCTGCGTCGTTTCCAGAGAGGGCTCGTTGCTGAAAGAGCCTAGCGATGCGAGGTGTGATTCCCTTCACCAGCAGTGTTGCCGAACGGGGCGAATGCTTTGATGAGCAGGCCTTCAGTAAGCTCCATCGGGTGCTCCCGTTACAGAGCGGATATGAGTGATCTTCGCTTGCTGTTTGCTGAACGCAGCGCGAAGGTAACCAGGGTGGTACCGCGAGAGTTCTTCTCGTCCTTGGATAGGGCAAAGAGGAGAGCTCTTTTTCTTTGCTCAAAAGAAGGTGAGCAGAAGCCGCACGGGCTTTTCGAGTATAGGGAAAGGCAATCGTATGTCAGTCATTGATGAAGTTCAGGCGTTGCAAACCACAACGCTTGCCGAGATCGATCAGGCAGCTACGAGCGATGCGCTCGAGGCGATCCGCATCAAGGTGGTGGGAAAATCGGGTAGCTTGACCGGCTATCTTCGCTCGATGGGGCAGGTGGCTCCTGAAGAGCGTGCGCAGGTCGGCAAGACCGTGAACGCTGCGCGCAACGAGATCGAAGGCGCGCTCGAGGCGAAGAAGAAGGCGCTTCAAGGCGCGGAGCTCGCTGCTCGTATGGAGGCCGATGCGATCGACATCACGCTTCCTGGCCGCGTGCAGCAGATGGGCACACGCCATCTGATCAACCGTATCACCGATGAGATTGCCGAGGTGTTCCTTGGTATCGGCTACTCGGTGGCAACCGGCCCCGAGGTCGAGACCGATTATTACAACTTCGAGGCGCTCAATGCTCCGGCCGATCATCCTTCACGCAGCATGCAAGATACCTTCTACGTACGTGACCTTTCGGGCGATACCACGAATGTGAAGGGTGAATCGGACGTGCTTCTGCGTACGCAAACCTCTGGCGTTCAGGTGCATGCTATGGAAGATCAGGAGTTACCCATCTATATCATCGCACCGGGCAAGGTGTATCGCCGCGATGTGGCTGACCCTTCGCATCTTCCACAGTTCAACCAGATCGAAGGCCTGGTGGTCGATAAGGGCATCACCTTCGGTAATCTGAAGGGCACGCTCGATTATTTCTGCAAGCAGATGTTCGGCGAAGAACGCAAGACGCGTTTCCGCGCTCACTATTTCCCGTTCACGGAGCCTTCGGCTGAAGTGGACGTGAGCTGCGGCATCTGCCACGGTGAAGGTTGTCGCTTCTGCAAGGGAACGGGATGGCTCGAGATCTTGGGTTGCGGCATGGTCGATCCGAACGTGCTGCGCTATTCAGGCATCGATCCTGAAGTCTATTCCGGCTTTGCCTTCGGCGTAGGTGTCGAGCGCGTGGCTTGCCTCAAATACAACGTTCCCGATTTGAGGATGTTGCTCGAGGGCGATATGCGCTTTTTAAGGCAATTCTAGAAGAATTGCCTGACGCTGCGGCTTCGTCTCGCACATATGCTCGCCGCTTTTGCGCTTGCCCTCACGTACGAAGTACGCTCGGCCGCGCAACACGGCGATCATACGCACGAGACGAACCCTCGCTGACTTTGCCAACAGTGGAAGTCAACTTATTGGATAGATAAAGAGATAAAGGTTTAAAACCGAAGGAAAAACGATGAAAGTTTCTTTGAAATGGTTAAGTGAATATGTTGAGATACCTGCCGATCTGAAGGCTTTCTGCGATCGTCTGGACCTGACTGGCACGGGCGTTGAAGGTGTCGAGATCGCTGGAGCCACCTACGATAAGGTGGTCGTGGGTCAGATCGTCGAGAAGAAAGCACATCCCGATTCGGATCATATGTGGGTCTGCCAGGTGAGCGTGGGCGAAAACAACCTCGGGCAAGACGGTAAGCCCGAACCGCTGCAGATCGTGTGCGGCGCGCAGAACTTCAACGAAGGTGATAAGATTCCGGTCGCGCTGGTGGGCGCTGAATTCGGCGATTTCAAGATCAAGAAATCCAAGCTGCGTGGCGTGGCGAGCAACGGGATGAATTGTTCTGAGCGTGAACTGGGGCTTGGCTCCGATCACGATGGCATCATGATCCTGCCTGCTGATGCGCCCGTAGGCGAGCCCTTCGCGGACTATATGAAGCTCAACGACAAGATCCTCGATCTTGAGATCACGCCGAACCGCCCCGATTGCCTTTCTATGAAGGGCATGGCGCGCGAGGTGGCAGCTATGTACGAGCGCGACTTCACCGATCCGCTCGATGACCCGATCTTCAACCTGGGCGAAAACCAAGATCTTGAGCCGACCGCAGAATCGGTCGAGGTGACCATATCGGATCCCGCACGCTGCGATCGCTATACTGCGCGCGTGATCGAGAATGTGAAGGTGGGTCCGAGCCCCGATTGGCTGGCGCAACGCGTTACGGCGGCGGGCGCTCGTTCGATCAATAACATCGTCGATGCGACGAACTATATCTTGTTCCTGCTCGGCCAACCGCTCCATGCGTTCGACTACGACAAGCTGGCGAACAAGAATGGCAAGGTCCACATCATCGTGCGCCCTGCTGAAGACGGCGAGAAGTTCACCACGCTCGATGGGGAAGAGCGCACGCTCACATCAGATATGAGCGTGATCGCTACGCCTACGGAGGCTGTTGCGCTGGCAGGCGTGATGGGCGGTCTCGATTCTGAGGTGACCGACGAAACGACCACGATCTTGCTCGAAGCAGCTACATTCAGCAGCGGTCACACCAGCCGCACGAGCCGCAACTTGGGTCTTATCAGCGAAGCCTCACTGCGCTATGAGCGCGGTGTAGACGACAATCCGATCGGCGCTCTCTCAGATGCATCGGCTGCGCTCATCGCGGCGGTGTCAGGTGGCACCGTGCGCCCAGGCATCGTGGATGTGTGGGAGCAGAAGACCGAGCCTATCATGCTCGATTTCCGCATCCCGCGCTTCAATGCCATGATGGGTGCCGAGATCGATCGCGACTATATCATCTCGACGCTCACGCGTTTGGGTTGTGCGGTAACGGTGGCCGATGAAGCTGAATCTGTGGCAGCATCATGTGCTGAAGGCGAGTTGCTCCATGTGCTTGCGCCCACGTTCCGTCCCGATCTTGAGCGCGAGATCGACCTCTATGAAGAGGTGCTGCGCCTCTACGGTATGGACCGCATCGAACCGACGCTGCCAGGTGGTGCTGGCCGCATTGGCAAGCGCACGGTGGCTGAGCAGAAGATCCAGAAGATCAACGATACGCTGCGCGCCGCGGGGCTCAATGAGACCGTGACATATTCGTTCGCCGAGCCGGGCGATCTCGATAAACTGCGCATGGACAAAGAAGGATTGGGCATGCCCGTTGAGTTGCTTAATCCGCTCAATGCTGAGCAGTCTATCATGCGTCAATCCATCATTCCCGGGTTGTTGCATTCTCTTGCGTACAATCAGAATCACGGCGTGAAGAATGTTCAGCTCTATGAAGCAGGACGCGTGTTCTTCGCAGCAGAGGGCAAGAAGAAGCCCAAGGAGAAAGAACGCGTTGCAGCAGTGCTTGCCGGTGCGATGGGTGATCCTGCTTGGAACAATACGCCGGCCGCATTCGATTTCTTCGATGGCAAAGGCATCGTCGAAAGCCTTCTGCATGAGCTCGCCACACCCAAAGTGCGCTTCAAAGCGCTTTCTGCTGAAGAGGCTCCGCACCTGCAGCCAGGACGTGCTGCTCAAGTGCTTTCAGGCGGCACGGTGCTCGGTTGGGTCGGTGAGATCCATCCGCTTGCAGCCGACGCCTTCGAAGCGAGTGCGCCTGTTGTTGCGTTCGAACTCGATCTTGATGCGCTCGTGAAAACGAGCCAGCCCGCACGCGATTATGTGGATG
This sequence comes from uncultured Eggerthella sp., assembly GCA_902464295.1. Classification (GTDB taxonomy): domain Bacteria; phylum Actinomycetota; class Coriobacteriia; order Coriobacteriales; family Eggerthellaceae; genus Anaerotardibacter. The sequence continues at coordinate 34,294 of CABQIW010000005.1, read as the reverse complement.
TGCCGCTCTTCCCGGCAGTCACGATGGATATCGCGCTCGTGGTTGATGAAGACGTGACCAACGAAAAGCTCATGCAGGTCATGCGTTCTGCAGGCGGTAAGCTGCTCTCGAGCATCCAGCTCTTCGATGTGTATCGCGACGCGGAGCGTTTGGGCGCAGGCAAGAAATCGATGGCCTACGCGCTCGAATATCGCTCGCCCGACAAGACGCTTACCGCTGAAGAGGTCAACAAGCAGCATGAACGCTTGATCAAGAAGACTTGCGGAGCAACGGGCGCCGAGGTTCGCGGATAGCGAATATCCTGTGCGCATTGGAAAGCCTATTTGAGCCAAAGCGAAGAGAACGATCGACTGCGTGCCGATCGTTCTTTGCTCGATGTTAGAGAGGAAGCTTGTGGGAAAACTGCTCTCATTCGATCCCAAAAAGTATTCACCATGGCAACGGCGCACCTTCTATTGCTGCGCATTCATGTTCGTGCTCTCGGTGGTTCTTGCTACGGTTGGTGTGGTCTTCGTGGTACTCGCGGAATTCTTCGGCATCAAGTCGATCGATCTGATGCCAGGCGTGGTGCTAGGTGGAGAGACGCTGGTCGCAGGGATCGTGGGTATCGTTGTGGCATTGTCGGGCATCATCGGCGCGAAGGACCCCCGCAAGATCACGCTGTTCTTCTGGATCGTAACGCTTTACGGCTTGATCGAACTTTGGGATCTTGCCAGCAAGATCTCGCAAGGGCAGGTAAACCCAGCAGCTATCATCACGCTGGTGATCGTTATGTTCTTGGTGGCCTGCGCTTGGAATGTGCGCGGCCAGACAGGATACTTCGACAATCACCCTCATCCTGGCGATCCTGAATAGTCTTTAAGGCAGTGCTTCTGTTCATCTAGGCAGCAGATATTGCTGGTCGATCAACCGACAAAGAAGCTTACTAGTGTGAAGCCGAGGGCAGCCGCGCCAAGTGTGCTGGCGTAGGTTATTGCGAGGTAGGCAAAGCAATATTTGTAGCGCTTGGTTGCAAAGAGGCTCACGGCTTCGAAGTTCATCGTGGCCAGCGTTGAGAATCCGCCCAAGAAGCCCATCGTCAAGGTGAGATAGAGCACCTCGTTCAGCGTAAGCGGCATGACCATGCCTGCCGCGAAGCAGGCGATCAGGTTCACGATGAGCGTGGCGAAGGGAAACTGCTCGGGCAGATGACGCTTGAGCATGCGGGTCATCAAGCCGCGCAACAGCGCGCCAACCGCACCGCCGCAAGCTATGCCCAGAAGCGCGAGAAGGTTCATGGGCGCCTCCATTCAGAAGGCATCCCGCTTTCGTTCTTGGCATCAGGCTCACTCTGGCCAGGAAGCTCGGGTTCTTCAGCAGATTCAGCTTCAGCCGTTGGCTTCGAGTTGCTTTTGGGAGCGCTCGCATTCACGAGAGTTTGATGTGCGGATTCACTTTGGGCAGCGCGCTGCATTTCAAGATGGTGTTGCATGCGCCTTCGTTGGAGCTGCTTGAGCTTGCGATAGGCGAGCAGCGAACAGGTTGCCCAGCCTGCAAGCGATGCCAAGAAGGTGCCGAAAACGGTCGCGGATACATAGAGCGCGAACATGAGGTATTCGCCAGTCTGCAAGAGCGCGAGGCTTTCCGTGCAGAAGGCAGAGAGCGTGGTGAATGCACCCACCAAGCCAACGCCGATGCCACGCGCGATGGAGTGCGGGATATGCACACGCCGGTCGAACCACTGATAGACGATGTAGATGATGTAACAGCCGACCAAGTTGATGAGCAGCGTTCCTGCTGGGAATGCTTCGGTAGGAATCGCGAGCTCGATCAGATAGCGCAGCGTTGCACCGATCGCACCCATTGCCAGAACGATGGCGTAGAGAAAAGCCGGGGTGGCCATGACCTGTTGGCGCGTAGTGCTCGCGTGGCCGGGCGCAGTGCCTTGAGATTGTTCGCGTGGGGAAGACATGCGACCATTCTAGGCGAACGAATGTGTCTTGCGCGCAGCAAGTGGGCAATGATGCAGAAAGAAGGCCGACGTGCTTTAGCGTCGTCAATATGACAGCTCTATGTCGAGAAGGCATCGGCCGCAAGAAGACAGACGAACTTGCGCTACACTACTCAAACGAAAGATGAATCTGCTTTCCTCATGAAAGGAATCATTATGGCAAACGAAGGAAAAAAGGTACGGGTCAATTACATTGGCACGTTCGATGACGGTACGGTATTCGATTCTTCAGTCGAGCGTGGCGAGCCCTTGGAATTCACCTGCATGGCAGGCATGATGATCCCCGGTTTCGATGCCGCGGTGAACGAGATGGCCGTGGGTGAGACCAAGAAGGTCCATATCCCCGCGGCTGATGCGTATGGTGAGCGCGATGAACAGCTCGTGCAGCGCATCCCGAAAGAAAACGTACCTGATGTTGACGATCTGCCTGTTGGACAGACCGTTTACATGCAGGCTCCTGGTGGACAGGCCTTCCCGGTCAAGGTGGTCGAGATCACTGATGATGATGTGGTCTTCGATATGAACCACGAAATGGCGGGCAAGGATCTGAACTTCGAGATCACTCTTGAAGAGATCGTGGACTAATCGCCGCTTTTTAGCCCGTTCACAAAACGAATAGAATTAAAGATGTACCCCTCTTCCCGAAGAGGGGTATCATTTATCCACTGAATTTGTATATCTCGCGTGAAGAAAGGAATGGCTATGGGACTAGTTGCCGGTATCATCGGTGCTGCTGGATATGCAGGAGCTGAACTGGTGCGCATCCTTTCTCGCCATCCTGAATTCGATTTGCGCGTTATCACGTCTTCAACCGATGAAGGGCTGCCCATCTCGGAGCTCTATCCTGCGTTCAAGGGTGTGTGCGATCTTGAATTCGAGGCGCACAACACCACCTCTCTCGCCGATTGCGATGTGGTCTTCATGGCAACGCCGCACACGGCAGCCATGACGCTCGTGCCTGATCTTTTGGCGGCGGATGTTTCGGTCTTCGATCTTTCGGCTGATTTTCGCCTGAAGGATCCAGCGATCTTCGAACAGTGGTACAAGACACCTCATACGGCGGTCGATCTGTTGGAACAGGCTTTCTTCGGTCTGCCCGAGATCACCGAAGCGGAGCTGCTGGAGGCGCGCGACTTGCACGCTCAGCATCATCCCACTCTGGTAGCCTGTGCGGGTTGCTATCCTACGGCCACCTCGCTCGCTGCTTGGCCGGCCGTTGCGCTTTCGGAAGGCGTTGTGGTGGTCGATGCGATCTCTGGCGTAACCGGCGCTGGTCGCAGCGCGAATGCGCGCACGCATTTCTGCAACGCGAACGATAACTTCGAAGCTTACGGTGTCGCAAGTCATCGGCATACGCCCGAGATCGAGCAGATCCTCGGCATCGAAGGAAGGCTTGTCTTCACGCCACATCTCGCTCCAGCAAATCGCGGCTTGCTCTCAACGGTCACGCTTCAGCTCAGCGATGAAGCGCGCGCTACGCAATCCCTTGAGTCGCTCCATGCGCTCTATGTCGAAACCTACGATCGACGACGATATCCCTTTGTTACGGTGCTTCCGCTCGGCCAGATGCCGCGCACCGCTTCTGTGGTAGGCACGAACAATGCCCAGATCGGCATTGCCTATCAAGAGGCGACCGGCTCACTCATCGCCGTGTGCGCGATCGACAATCTCTGCAAAGGTGCAGCAGGCCAAGCGGTACAATGCGCCAACATCGTCTGTGGTTTCGATCAAACGACCGGTCTTCGTATGGAGGCGCTTCCGGTCTAAGAATTCAGTAAAGGGATATGGTTCTTCTTATGGCTTTTCAAACGAATAACGATAGTGATAAAAATTTGGGTTTCGACGTGGTTGAAGGCGGCGGCGTAACGAGTGCTTCAGGCTTTCGGGCAGGCGGCATCCATGCGGGTTTCCGCAAGAACCCCGGCAGGCTTGATATGGCCCTTGTTGAGGCCGATGAGCTCTGCCCAGCAGCGGCAACCTTCACACAAAATGTTTTCTGCGCCGCTCCGGTAACGGTTTCCAAAGAGCATCTTGGCGGACAGAATTATGGTCTTGCTAAGGCGGTCATCGTCAATTCAGGTTGCGCGAACGCGGCAACGGGCAGCGTAGGCATTGCCGATGCCGAACGTACGTGCGAAATCGTTGCCGATGTGGTCGGCTGCTGTGCCGATGAAGTACTCGTTGCTTCAACCGGTGTGATCGGTCAGTTGCTCAACACGGCACCGTTCGAGGTGGCCGTACCAAAGCTTCACAAAACCATGACGCGTGAAACGGGAAGCGATGCTGCAAGCGCGATCATGACCACCGATACCTATTCCAAGGAGCGTGCGATCCGCTACGTGAGCCAGGATCCTGCGTTGGGAGGAGCCACGATCACCCTCGGCGGCATGGCAAAGGGCTCGGGCATGATCATGCCGAACATGGCTACCATGATCGCCGTGATCACCACCGATGCGCCGCTTCCCCCCGAAGTGCTCCACAGCGCGCTCGTTCACAGTGTGAACCAGAGCTTCAACAAGGTCACGGTCGATTCGGATACGTCTACGAACGATACCTGCTTCTTGTTGGCAAGCGGCAAGGCAGCGCCGGGTGCGCGTATCGCGGAAGGCTCGCTTGCTTACGAAGAATTCCAGACCGCGCTCGATGCGCTCACGCAGATGCTCGCGCGTGAGATGGCGCGTGATGGGGAAGGCGCGACCAAGCTCGTTACCGTGAAGATCACGGGCGCCGCAAACGATGAAGAGGCCGATATGGCTGCTCGTACGGTGGCGAACTCCCCGCTCGTGAAGACCGCTGTTTTTGGACACGATGCGAACTGGGGTCGTATCGCTGGCGCGCTCGGACGCAGCGGAGCGCATTTCGAGCAGCAGGATGTTTCGATCGACATCATGGGCATCCCAGTGTGTCGTGATGGCCTTACGGTCGAGTTCAGCGAGGAAGAGGCGCTCAAACGCTTCGAAGAGCCTGAGATCGTGCTCGAAGCAGATTTGGGGGCCGGCACGAGTTCCACCACTATCTGGACGTGCGATTTCTCCTACGATTATGTGCGCATCAACGGCGACTACCGAACCTAAGGCTGCCACCTGCCTCAAGTTGGCACTCAGGGTGTTTAATCGATCTACCAACCGTTGGAGATACCAGTATGAAATATGCAAAAGATAGGAAACTCACGTCTTCGCACACCGCAGAGGTGCTCATCGAAGCGTTCCCTTATATCAAGAACCAAACGGGCAAGACCATCGTGATCAAATACGGTGGAGCTGCCATGGTCGATCCGAAACTGCGCGATGCGGTCATGTCGGACATCGTCATGCTGAAGATCATGGGAGTGAATCCGGTCATCGTTCATGGTGGTGGCGCGGATATCTCGCGGAATATGGAGCGCTTCGGCATAGATGTTGAATTCATCGATGGGCTGCGCGTCACTACTGAAGAGGCCATGGAAGTCGTGAAGATGACCTTGATCGGCAAGGTGAACGAGGAACTCGTGCGCGCTATGAATCAACATGGCAACTTGGCTGTTGGTGTCAATGGCGCTGATGCAGGCACGATCGTGGCTGAGCAGGTTCGCCCAGAGCTGGGACGTGTAGGCAGCGTGATCGAAGTTAATCCGGCCTACCTCAAATCGCTCATCAACGCAGCGTACGTGCCGATCATTGCCTCGGTGGGTAAAGGTGAAGATGGCGGCTCATTCAACATCAACGCCGATGCGGTCGCGTGTGCAGTGGCGGGTGCGATCGGCGCGCAGAAGATCATCTTCCTCACCGATGTGGACGGCTTCTATGAAGACTTCGATGATAAGGATTCGCTCGTTTCGCGCATGTCCCTCCAAGAAACACGTGACATGCTCGCAGAAGGGCGCGTGAGCAAAGGCATGATCCCAAAACTCCAGTCCTGTGTGCTCGCGCTCGAAGCAGGGGTTCATCGTGCTCACATCATCAACGGCACGATGCCGCATTCGCTCTTGATCGAGCTGCTCACTCAAGTGGGCTGTGGCACTCTCATATATAATGATGACGAACACAATACAAAAGACGAGTACGCCCCGCTCGGGTTGCTGGCCTCTCGTCTCGTGGAGAATCTTTAACGAAGAAGAAAACAGCCAGCTAACAGGGGAAATAGGAGAGATTTTAGACATGACCTTTGAAGAAGTAAAGAAACTAGACGATACGTATATCATGCACACCTTCAAGCGCAAGCCCGTCTGCTTCGTTGAAGGTGAGGGCGTCACCGTAAAGGACGAAGAGGGCAAGGAATACCTCGATCTGCTCTCGGGTATCGGGGTTGACAGCCTGGGGCATTGCTATCCGCGTGTGGCGGAAGCCATCGCCGAGCAGGCCCAGAAGCTCATCCACGTGAGCAACTACTTCTATATCGAGAAACGTGGCGAAGTGGCCAAGCTCATTTCGGAGATGGCTAACGAATGTATACCCACGTTCTTCCGTGCTCCTTGGAAGACCTTCTTCGCGAACTCCGGGGCGGAGGCCAACGAATGCGCGATCAAGCTCGCACGTCTCTGGGCGAAGAAAGAGTCTTCTGGCGGTCACATCATCCTCGTGCTTGAAGGGAGCTTCCACGGTCGTACGCTTGCAACGCTTGCCGCTACGGCACAGCCTGATAAGCAAGAGCCTTTCCAGCCGCTTCCGGAAGGCTTCATCGCTATTCCGCCTAACGATATCAATGCGCTGCGCAATATTTGGTGGGAGTATCCCGGTCAGATTGCTGCCATCATGATGGAGCCGATCCAAGGTGAGGGCGGTGTGATCCCGATCGATCCTGATTACCTGTTCGAGGCAACTAAGCTCGCGCGTCGTAATGGTGCGCTTTCCATCCTTGATGAGGTTCAGACTGGTTTCTATCGTTGCGGAACCTATCCGTTCATGTTCCAAAACGCCGGCATCACGCCTGATATCTTCACCTTTGCTAAAGGCGTGGCATCCGGCATGCCCATGGGCGGTTGTGTTGCCCGCATCGAGGTAGCTGAGGCCTTCGAGCCGGGCGATCATGGCTCGACCTTCGGCGGCAGCAACTTGGCCGCCGCTGCTGCTTACGCAACGCTCGATACGCTCAAGACCGGCAACTTCGGCGAGCGCGTTGAGAACAGGGGCGATTATTTCGCGGACAAGCTCCTCGCTCTGGATGAGATCACCGAGGTTCGCGGTTCAGGTCTGATGATCGGCGCTGTCCTCAAGGATGAATTCAAAGCTCCGTTCGTGGTGGATGCTGCGCTCGATGCCGGCTTCATCATCAACGCTACTGACGAGCACACGTTGCGTTTCTTGCCGCCACTCATCATCGAGGAAAAGGATATCGACAAGTTCATCGCGGCGCTTCCGCAAATCTGCATCGATTCGAAGCAAAAAGAGATAGAGGCAGCTGAGGCTGCGAAGAAGGCCGAAGAAGAAGCGGCTGCCGCTCAGGAAGAATACGACCGCCTCATGAAAGAAGCGGAAAACGTCAACGCTAATTTCAAAGAGGTCATGGAAATGCTCAAGGATAAAGTGGGCAACGCTGAAGACAAACTGGGCGATGCGCTCAAGAAGGATGCTGCGCAGAAGAAGAGCTCTTCAGACGATGCTACTGAAGGTAGCGCATCCGAGGGAACGAAATAGCTGTTAAAAGCGTGTTGCGCCCACTTTCGTAGGGCAGGTTCGCACGCTACAATGCAAAGATGAAATTTGCGCCTGTTAAGGAAGGAAACAACATGGCAAAAGATAAGGTAGTACTCGCATATTCCGGCGGTCTTGATACCTCCGTGTGCATCAAGTGGCTCCAGGAAGAAAAGGGCCTCGATGTCATCGCTGTTGTGGGTGAGGTCGGTCAGGAGCATGAGGGCCTTGAGAAGGTGAAGGAAAAGGCGCTGAAGACCGGCGCGCTCGAATGCTATGTCATCGATATGCGTGAGCTTTTCGTAAACGAATACCTTACTAAAGCACTTGCTGCAAATGCGCACTTCGAAGGCAAGTATCCGCTCGTTTCTGCGCTTTCGCGTCCGCTCATCTCCAAGTTCTTGGTCGATGTTGCGCATAAAGAAGGCGCGAAGTACATCGCTCATGGTTGCACCGGCAAGGGCAATGATCAGGTTCGCTTTGAAACTTCTATCCAAGCGCTCGACCCCAGCATCGAGATTCTGGCTCCCGTGCGCGAATGGGATCTTCATACGCGTCCTGAAGAGATCGACTATGCTGAAGCTCACGGTGTGCCCGTAGATGCTACCAAGTCCAATCCCTATTCGATCGACGACAACCTGTGGGGCCGCGCGATCGAGTGCGGCGTGCTCGAAGATCCGTGGGCAGCACCCCCGGCTGATATCTACACGATGACGGTCGATCCTGAGGCTGCCCCCGATAAGGCGACCGAGGTCGAGATCACGTTCGCTGCTGGCGTTCCGGTGGCGCTCGATGGCAAGGAGATGTCGTTCCTTGAGATCATCGAAGCTATGAACAAGATCGCTGGTTCGAACGGTTTCGGCCGTATCGACATGATCGAGAATCGTATGATCGGTGTGAAATCTCGTGAGTGCTATGAGGCACCAGCCGCTCTGGCGCTCATCTGTGCACATCGTGCACTCGAGGATATGTGCCTTGAGCGCGAGGTCATGCGTTACAAGGCTCACATCGAGCAAGACTGGGCTGTTCAAGTCTACAATGGTCAGTGGTTCTCACCGCTCAAGCATGCGATGGATGAGTTCATCGCAGCTACTCAGACCTGCCTCGAAGGCGTGGTTCGCTTGAAGTTCTACAAGGGCACCTGTACCGTTACGGGTCGCAAGTCGAACTATTCGCTCTACGACTATGGCCTGGCAACCTACGATGCTGCCGATACCTTCAATCGCGATTCTGCGAAGGGCTTCATCGATCTGTATGGCCTGTCCAACCGCGTGTGGGCAAAGAACCGTCGCGACAACGGCAAGACCGATGGCGATGCGAAAGAGCTCGAAGAAGACGCGCTCAAATAAGCAAGCGGAATACACTAAGCAGCGCTCGGGCAGGTTACCCGAGCGCTCGTTTTGCATAAGGGGGAATGCGTCCTCCAATTCCGATCAGGGAACGAACTACGAGTAGATACGGGTAACGGGAGTAGAAGATATGGCACTGTGGTCTGGACGTTTTGAAGAGGGCGTGAGTGAATTCACGCAGGAGTTCGGTGCATCGCTGCCGGTCGATAAGGCAATGTACAAACAGGATATCGCCGGATCGATGGCGCATGCGCGCATGCTCGCCGATCAGGGTGTCATCTCGCAGGAAGATGCTGAAGCGATCACGGCGGGGCTTGCACAGATCGAGCGCGATATCGAAGAGGGTAACTTCGTCTTCGATATCAATAACGAGGACATTCATATGTCCATCGAAGCGGTGCTCACCGAACGTATCGGCGATGCGGGTGCGCGTTTGCACACCGGTCGCTCTCGAAACGATCAGGTCATCACCGACACGCGTCTCTATGCGAAAGAGCTTTGCCGTGAACTCATGGGTGCGAACTTGAAACTGCGCAAGACGCTTCTGGCGCTCGCAGCGCAGAATGAAGAGGTGCTGCTCCCAGGCTATACGCATCTTCAGCATGCCCAGCCCGTGCTGCTCGCGCATCATTTCATGGCGTACTACTGGATGTTCACGCGCGACTTCAATCGCTTGCGTCAAGCGTTCGATGCGGCCGATATGAACCCGCTCGGTTCGGCGGCGCTCGCAGGCACCACCTATCCTCTCGACCGTGATGCGACCACCAAAGCGCTTGGGTTCGCTGCGCCTATCCCGAATTCGCTCGATGCCGTTTCCGATCGTGATTTCCTGCTCGATCTCGATTACGCGGCAAGTGTGAGCATGATCCATCTTTCGCGCTTGGCGGAAGAGATCATCCTTTGGTCCACTTCGGAATTCGGTTTCATCACGCTCTCCGATGCGTTCTCGACTGGTTCGTCGATCATGCCGCAGAAGAAGAACCCCGATTTCGCGGAGCTCATCCGCGGCAAGTCGGGTCGTGTGGTAGGCGATCTTGTGGCGCTTCTCGTTACGATGAAATCGTTGCCGCTGGCTTACAACAAGGATCTCCAGGAAGACAAAGAGGGCGTGATCGATGCTGCGAAGACGCTCTATGATTGCCTTACCTGCATGGAAGGCATGATCGCCACCATGAAGATCAATAAGGATGCCATGCGCATCCAGGCTGAAAAGGGCTATTTGGCTGCAACCGATGTGGCTGATTATCTCGCAAAGAAGGGCATGCCATTCAGGCAGGCGCATGAAGTGGTGGGCCATCTGGTGTTGCTTTGCGATAAGCGCGGCTGCAACTTGGATGATCTGAGCCTCGAAGACTTCAAGGCGGAAAGCGAGCTCTTCGAAGAGGACATCACGGGCGCGCTCGATCTCGAGAGCATCGTTGCGGCGCGCACGACCTTTGGCGGCACGTCGCGAGAAGCGCTTCACGATCAGATGCAGCTTGCAGAAGATTCTTACACGCAAGACAACGACTATTTCTTCCAGAAGCAGCCTGCATAAGCTCGAGCGTTCATCATAAAAACCTTACAATTCTTGCCATTCTGTGGCTAAACCGTGTGAATCTTCACCCGTGGCGTTTGGTGGTCTTTCCGTTTACGTTGCCATGATAAAATACTTCACAATGTATCCATGGAGGTAAGATGTCAGTTCGCACTCGCAAGAAGAGGGCTCATCGCAAAAAGCGTCAACCGTTAAGCAAGGCAATGCTTGCTCTTGTTATCGTGCTGGTCATTTTTGGGGCCGGCGGCATCGCAGTGGCTGCAGCGGCAGCGGTTTGGTTGCAGGATCTGCCCGATTATAAAGATTCGTCTGCTTTCAATTACGCGCAAAAGACCAGTGTTTATGCTAACGATGGCACCACGCTGCTCGCTGAATTCTACGTTGAGAATCGCGATCCGATCGAGCTTTCGGAAATGAGCGACTACGTGCTCGAAGGTACGGTCGCAACAGAAGACGAGCGCTTTTATGAGCATGATGGCGTGGATATGATGGGCATTGCCCGCGCGATCGTGGTGAACCTGACCGGCACCGGTAGGGAAGGCGCTTCGACCATCACGCAGCAGTTCGTGCGCAATACGGTGCTTGCCGACGAAGCGAATGAATCCACGATCAAGCGAAAAGTGCGTGAAGCCTACATTTCGCTTGAACTTGAAAAGATGTTCAGTAAAGACGAGATACTTCAAATGTATCTCAATACCATCAACTATGGACAAGGTGCCTATGGTATCGAAGCAGCTTCGCAGCTTTATTTCTCAAAGCCTGCAAAAGATCTTACCTTGCCAGAAGCTGCGACTCTTATCGGCATTCCGCAATCGCCAACCTATAACAATCCTGTCGACAATCCTGAGAACTGCTTAGCGCGCCGTAACCTCGTGCTCGATCGTATGCTCAGCAATAACTACATCACCCAAGAAGAGCACGATGAAGCCCAGCAGACTCCGCTTACGCTCAACATAACGCGTGAAGAGGAAACCAACGGCATCATGAAGTACGACTATTTCACGAGCTATGTGCGCGATACGCTTCTGCAAGATTATTCGGTCAATGAAGTTTTCAAGGGTGGTTTAAACGTGAAGACCACGCTTGACCCGCATGTACAGGATTTGGCTGAAGCGGCGGTGAATCGCAAGCTCGATAGCTTGCCCGAGAATCTTGAATGTGCTCTTGTGGCTATCGACCCTGACACTGGCTTCATTCAAGCTATGGTCGGTGGTCGCGACTATAAGACCAACGAATTCAATCTGGCTACGCAGGCGAAGCGTCAGGCCGGCTCTTCGTTCAAGACTTTCACCTTGTTGGCAGCTTTGGACGAAGGCTACTCTCCTGAAACGAATCTGAATTGCACCTCAAAGGTTAAGATCGGCAATTGGGATGTGGCGAACTACGGCAACGCAAACTATGGCACGCGCAGCATTGAGAGCGCATTTGCGGTTTCATCGAATACTGGCTTCGCGGAGCTCTGTACCGAGATCGGTCCAGATAAGGTTGCCGATATGGCGCATAAGTGCGGTATCGAATCGGATCTTGAGAGCGTCCCTTCCATCACACTCGGTGTTGAAGAAGTAAGCGTGCTCGAGATGGCGCAAGCGTATGCCACCATCGCTAACGGCGGTACGCTGCATAAGGCAAATTGTATCGAAGAGATCAAGGACTCATCGGGTCAGGTCATCTATCACGCAGACACGCGTGGCGATAAAGTGCTCAATACTGATCTTACGCAGGCGGCGATCGAAGTCATGGAAGGCGTTGTCCAGAAGGGTACGGGTCGTAATGCGGCGCTCTATAATGGACAGCCCGTTGGTGGCAAGACCGGCACGAGCGAAGACTATCGCGATAAGTGGTTCTGTGGCATCACGCCTCAGATCTCTGTTGCAATCTGGATCGGTGATCGTAACGAAAAATCGATGCCTTCTTGGGTCGCATGCGATAGTATTTTCGGCGACTTTGTAAATAAACTCTTGCGCGGACAGGACAAAGAAGAGTTCCCTAAGGGTGCAGGTACGATCAAGTTCACTAAGACCGACATCGGCCATGGATCAGGCACGGATGGTGAAACCGTTTCTGCCGAAGGTGAAAAACCTGAAGAGAAAGACGATAAGCCAGAAGAGCCAGCTACTAACGAGCCAGCCTCTAATCCAAATGGGGGAGGCACGAACACTCCGTCGGGTGGAAATGGTTCAGGTGGAAGTGGTTCAGGTGGAACAACCACGCCGCCTAGTGGCGGAAACACGGGAGGCTCAACCGGCGGCTCTGGTGGAACTGGTAGTGGCACTGGTGGGTCTGGTGGTGATTCTTCAGCTCATCCTACGGGAGGCAGGGCGGCCGCCTAGTAGGTCTCTATGCTGAACTTATGATAATGTTCTTGGGTTGGCGCAAAGCAGTACTAGCGCACGGATAAAAAGAATGTGAATGAAGGAAAGTATGAATAACAAACTTCGAATTGGATCATCGCGCAACTTCGTAGTGGGGTTCATGGCTGCAGTAGCGCTCGTTTGCGCATTCCTGTTAAGTGGATGCGTTTCAAATGCTCAGCAGGCGAACGACCCCCAAACGCTCAATCGTCAGTACATGGCGAATGTGAATCAGATCATGGATGAGATCGATGCCCAGATGACCGAGTTCTCCACCATCGTCAAAGAGGGTGAGGTCGTTTCATTGAGCACCCAGCTCGCTGCGATCAATAATTCAGTTGATAAGCTCAAGGCGCTTTCTGTTCCCGACGATATGAAAGACATCCAGTCCGATTACCTTAAAGGCACTGAAGAACTCCAAACAGCTTTCGCAGCTTATGTCGATCTCTATGAAGACGTTAAGGCACCTGAGAACGGAACGTTCGATTTTGCGACGTATGGCGATCGCTTGAACGACGTGAAGAGCCATTATGAAGCAGGAATCCAAGCGCTCGAAAGTGCTGATCAGAAAGCGGCAGATGCCTAGGCCTCTTCACGCTGAATCTTTTTAGCTGTTCTGCACCGATGGACGCTCGTTTCATCGGTGCAGTAGTCTGTTATGGCAAGGAATATCGCGATGAAATCTGTTGAATTACTAGCGCCCGCCGGCAACATGGTCGCGCTTCACGCTGCGGTGAGCGCGGGAGCCGATGCGGTCTATCTTGGTGCTTCTTCGTTCAATGCGCGCAGAAGCGCCGACAACTTCACGCTCGAAACGTTGCGCGAGGCGTGCGATTATGCGCACCTGCGTGGCGTGAAGGTGTATCTTACGGTGAATACGATCATCCTTCCTTCGGAACTTTATGATGTGCTTGAGCTCGTGCGTCAAGCGTATCGCGCGGGGGTAGATGCGTTCATCGTGCAGGATATCGGCTTAGCTCAAGAGATCGCGCGTACGATTCCTCAAACGCGTGTGCATATTTCAACACAGATGAACACCCATACGAAAGACGCACTTGTCGCCGAAGCAGCGCTGGGTGCCAAACGGGTGACGCTGGCACGCGAGCTTTCGCTTGCGGAGGTAGCCGACTTGAGCCATTTTGCCGCGGAGCTCGGCATGGAGACGGAATGCTTCGCGCACGGCGCGCTTTGCGTCTGCTACTCAGGGCAGTGTTTCATGTCCTCGATGGTGGGCGGGCGCAGTGCGAATCGAGGCATGTGCGCGCAAGCGTGTCGGTTGCCCTATGAGCTGCGTAATCGTGCCTTGCGTAAAAGTCTCGATGCCCCTGGTGAGCATCTGCTCTCACCGAAGGACCTTTGCACAGTCGAGATCCTTCCTGAGCTCATCCGTGCGGGCGTGAGCTCGCTGAAGATCGAAGGGCGCATGAAGTCGCCCGAATACGTGGGCTGTGTGGTACGCGTCTATCGCAGCGTGCTCGATCGCTTCAATGCGTGGGCAACGGCTCAGCTTGAAGATGGCGTGAGCGAAGAGAACTTCGATTGGGCGAATGCACCGCGCGCCACCGTCGAAGAGATGCAAGAGCTTTCAGAAGCCTTCTCGCGCGGTTTCACCACAGCATATCTGGAGGGCGAGCGCGGCAACGAGATCATGAGCTACGCGCGTCCGAACAACCGCGGAAGCTTTGCAGGGCGCATCGCGAACGTGAAGGGCAGTCGTATCGAGATCGATCCGGCGTTTCCGCTCGTGGTGGGGGATGTGCTTGAATTCTGGACGAACAAGGGCAACATCATCCACGAGATCGATGCGCTCGAAACGCTGCCGAGCGGTAGGGTAGTGCTCAAGGTCGAAAAGCCGCTTGGCAAGGGCGATCGTGTCTTTCGGGTGCGCAGTGCCGAAGCAGTGTTTCACGATGTGGCTGGCGAGCCACGCATTCCTCTTTCGATCCATGTGAAGATGCACATCGACCGCCCGCTCGAGCTTACACTTGCAACGCCTGATCCTTGGGATGCAGCGCGCAAGGTCGAGATCTTCGTTGAAGGTGCGCCTATCGAGCCCGCTCGTACAAAAGCGGTGAGCGCCGAAGAGGTGATCGAGCATATCGACCGCTTAGGTTCGACTCCTTTCAAGCTCGATCATATCGAGGTCGAGCTTGATGAAGGGGTTGGTATCGGCTTCTCCGCGCTTCATAAGATCAGAGCGCAGGCTTGCGAGCAGCTCGAAGAGGCACTGCTCGAGCGCTATCACGATCGTGCGCTCGAAAAAGCGTCTTCGCGGGTGTTCGCACCACGGATCCGCAAAGGTGCATGCAAGGTTGCGGTGCTAGCCACGAACCCAGCTTGTGCCCGCGCTGCAAAACGTGCTGGAGCAGATCTCATCTATGTGCCGGCGCGCAACTACCGTCGCGGCGAAGCTATCATCGCAGGCCAACTTTCACAAACGGCCGAGCAAGCGGGCTATCCCAAAGGGTGCATTCCCGTGCTTCCTGTGGTGGCGCATGATGGCGATAGCGAAGTGCGCAATGGCTTTGATATTTGGAAGCGCGTGCAGGAAGACAAGCCCGTTCTCGTGCAGAATCTCGGGCAGATCGTTCATGCCCGCGAGCTGGGAGCACAAGTTGAGATCGGACCGTACGTGCCGCTCACGAATCGCCTCGATATGCAGCTTGCTCATGATCTGGGTGCAACGCGCATCTGGCTCTCGTCTGAGCTCACCCTTCGTCAGATCGAAGAGTTGGGCGAGGTGAGCCCTGTGCCGCTTGGTGCGACCATCATGGGATATACCGAGCTTATGGTAACCGAGCACTGCTTGCTCATGAGCCAAGGTCCGTGCAATCGGGACTGTGCGCAGTGTGCGCGTCGCAAGAGCCCACACTACCTCAAGGATCGCAAAGGCTATGAGCTGCCGGTCATCACTGATGTGCTCGGGCGAAGCCACCTCTACAATGCGGTCGAACTCGACGTTGCTCATGCAGTGCCCGACTTAGTTGCGGCGGGAGTATCCGCGCTCATGGTCGACACTACGCTCATGAACGTTGAACAGGTGAGCAAGAAAGTTGCTCGTGCGGTGCGTGCGCGCGATATCGCGCTCAAGAGCGGGGATAAGGTTTCGCGCGCGGATGGCACGACCACAGGCCATTTGTTCCGCGGAGTAAGCTAGGCGTATTCGGGTGGAACGTGCTCATCGATTCATGATTGCGCGCGCTTCGTCAAATAGGCTATAATTTGACCTCGCAAAGTGTGATGCGGTTTCGTTTCGCGTCTTTTGCAAGGTCTATCGAAACTGGGCCATCGTCCAATGGTAGGACTCTGGTTTTTGGTACCAGCTATGTAGGTTCGAATCCTGCTGGCCCAGCCAGTTTCAATTCGTTTGAACTCCTCTGTGTGAGGGGTTCTTTTTTTATTCGTTAACAATGTCTTCACGCTTCTATCGACAAGACCTCATCTGTGAAATAATCGTTCTGTAAACAGCCTACTGCACGGAAGCGGTAGGTTTTCATGCTGTTTGTAGAGGAAGGGGATCTATGAGCGCGCAAGCAAAACACATCAGTGGACACACTCATCTTATCAGTCTATTAGGAACGCCCATCAGGCATTCGGCATCGCCAGTGACGCATAGCGTGTCCTTCGAGTTAACGGGAATCGATGCGGTCTATCTCGCTTTCGAGGCAACGCCGGACGATCTGCCCGACATCCTTTCAGCCATGCGTCGCATGGGCGGTTGGGACGGTAGCAACGTGACCATGCCGAACAAGCAAGCGGTCATTCCGCATCTTGATGGGCTCTCCGATGCGGCGGCGCTCATCGGTGCGGTCAACGTGATCGAGAAGACCGAAGAGGGGAAGCTGATCGGTCACAATACCGATGGCGCGGGCTTCATGAAGAATATCGCGAAGTATGGCGTCGTGCCTGAAGAATCGACCTTCACCCTTATTGGGCCCGGAGGTGCAGGATCGGCGATCATGGTGCAAGCGGCGCTCGATGGGGTGAAGACCGTCCACATCTTCGCGCGTGAGAATGGCCCATCCTATAAGCATGCGCAAACGCTCATCGAACCAGTAAAGGAGCAGACGGGATGTGATTTTATCCTGCATCCCTATGAAGACAAAGAGGCTATGAAGGCAGCCATCGAAGAGAGCAACGTGCTCGTCAATGCAACACCGGTGGGCATGGGAGAAGGGTCGACCGAGAGCGCCGTTCCTGCTGAGCTCATCAAGCCTGGCATGGTCGTTGCTGATGCGGTCTATTTCCCGCTCCATACACAGCTTCTGCAGGATGCTGAAGCGAAGGGATGCACGGTTGTGACCGGTATTGGCATGATGAACGAGCAGGCAGCCATCGGTGAAGAAATCTGGTATGACATCGATATGCCGCTCGACAAGGTGAGCAAAGAGCTTAACTCATAGACGATCAGGAATGTCCAGGTGGTCTGAAACTACTTGTCGCTATAAGGGGCTTACGCTTGAGGGGTGGTTGGTTCGACCCGCTTTCGTTGCTCGATAGCCTGCAAGACTTGCAGGCTATCTCGTGCACTTCGCTCCTTCGGACAGCCTATTACAAAGTAAGAGTGCGGACTCAGAGTCGTCCAGTCACCCCACAGGCTCCGCCCCTTATAGCGACAACCGCCAAAGGTGAACTGGTAACCTAGTACACGTAGCGATCGGTGTAGTTGTTGCCATCACCCACGGTGCTTCCCGCGCCATTAGCAGCGAACGTAAGATCGACGCGTGTCCAGTCGCGCGGATTCACGGTGAATGAGACTGTCTTCCAGCTTCCATCGATCCAGACCATGTTCCAAGCGTGATATACCCCATCAGGTGAAACGTAGCCAGTAACGATCTTGCAGGGAATGCCTTGGCTGCGCAGCATAGCGGCAGCAAGTGATGCGTAATCGAAACAGATGCCCTTCTGTGTTTGGAGCGTTTCATCTGGGTTGGGTATGTAGCCCGATTTTCCACTCAGCTGTTCAGCTTTCGCGTTGTCGTAGACCACGTTGTGTTCGATCCAGCTGTAGATGAGCCGCAATGCATCGCCCTCGTTCTTCGCGTCGCGCGTGAGCTCTTGCGCTTTAGCAACCACAGCGCTCGATGCATCGTAGTTGCAGAAGATATTCGGCACCAAATAGGGGGCTTGTTCGCTTTCAAGTTGGGCATTCACGCTCGTTGAATAGAGCTCGACATAGCGTGATCCGCTGGTGTTCTGCATGACACCAATCGTGTACGTACCGCTTCCCATGTCGAGTGGCACGATAACAGGTGTGCCATCCGAGGGCATGTCGTAGTGCATCGATTGTCCATCTTTGGTTACTTGGAGCTTGAGGCGGCTTGACGAGGTTGCTGCAGCTCCCACATAGCCCTTAGAAGCCGATGAAGTATCGATCGAGGCATTATTGGAGCTCGTCGCTGCGGCAGTATTGAAAGAAGAAAGTTCGATCTCGGCAGGGGCGGTGAATGGATCGCCGCTTGTATCGTCAGAGGAGCCGTCGGAGGCTTGTGCGCTTTCTCCACAGGCGCTCAAAGCGAGCACGCAGATAAGGCATGCGAGAATGAATCCCATGATGCTGGTGAATCGTATGTTGCGCTCTTCCGTCACGTTCCACCCTTCATGCTGTTCTGCGCAGCGCTCGGTATCGAAAAAGCAATCGACCTGCCCAAAAAGAGCCTTTGGTCGGTCGATATATTATACCGAGCGAAACCGCAAAGAGAAAGCGCGAGAGCTCCTGGCGTGACAGGTATCAGAAAAAGAGCATTATATTGCGCTCAAAACAAGAGAAACAATGGTTCATAAGGCAATTTGATATCATTCGCGCTACAATAGGGCAATACGCTCATCGGGGGTTGCTAATCGCGGCGAAGGCACTTCAGATGCGAGAAGCGCCTCGACGAGCAAGGGCTATTCGTCATGACGGAATAGGAGCACATGCCATGGCACAGCGTTTAGCGGACAGTGCTGCAGTTAGTGTTTTTTGCGATAGTGTTGCACTCATGTTGTCGGTGGGCATCCAGACCGATGAAGCAGTTCATATGCTTTCTGAGGATATGGGTGATACTTCTTTCGGCAAAACCTGCAATAAGATCTACCGAAGCTTGATCGCGGGTAAGAGCCTTGCACAGTCTATGAAGGACACCGAGGCGTTCCCGCGCTATGCGACCGATATGGTCGAGGTAGGCGAGCGTTCTGGCCATCTCGAAGATGTTCTGCGCAGCTTGAGCGTTTATTACAACGAGGAATCGCGCCTGTTTGCTAAGATCTCTTCGAGCATCGGCTACCCTACGGCATTGCTCTGCATCATGAGTGCTATCTTGCTCTTTGCCGTTCTGATCATCTTGCCAGTTTTCATCGGTGTCTATGAGCGCTTGTCGGGCTCGCTCACAGCAGGCTCGTTCAGTGAGGTGAGCGTTGCGATCGGTATTGGCTGGGTGGCCCTTATCGTTACGCTCGTTCTTGCACTCGTATTTCTCGTGGCTACCATCATGTCGCATTCGCCAGGTGGCAGGCAATCACTCATGAGCCTGTTCGAGAAACTACCCCTTACGAAGAATGCTATGTACGAGCTCGCGCTCTCTCGTTTCGTATCGGCGCTTGCGATCTATATCGCATCAGGCCTCAATACCGATGAGGCGATGGGGGCTTCCCTTTCTACTATCACACACGAACGCTTGCATGAAAACGTCGCTTCTGCTCACAAGCTTATGATCGACAGCGAGAATCCGCGCAGTATCGTTCAGGCGATCAGTGAGGTTGAGCTGTTCGACCCTGTCTATGTGCGCATGCTCACCGTTGCTTCACGTTCAGGTAGCTTGGATGACATTCTCATTCAGCTTTCTTCGCTCTTCTTCAATGAATCGGTGTCGGATATCGATGAGATCATCGATAGCGTCGAGCCGATCATGGCAGCGTTCCTTACGGTTGCTGTTGGTGCAACGCTTATTTCGGTCATGTTGCCGCTTATCGGTGTCATGGGATCGATAAGCTAGCGTCGATCGATAACGAGTAGGGATCGAAGCGTGTATACGGAAAGAACACCTGAGCAGCAAAAAACACGACGCAACCGCTTTATTGCGCTTGCGGTGTTCGTCTGCGCATTGCTTGTTGCATTGGGTATTCTGCTCAACATGATCTTTGCCAGCGCGAAAGATCAGGGAGCTGCTTCCATTCGCTCGACCATCCTCGATGCTGCTATGCAATGTGCGGCTATCGAAGGATCGTTTCCTACCAATCTGGCTTATCTTGAAGACAACTATGACCTGCGCGTTAATCACGAAGATTACGTCATCATCTACGAAGTGCTTGCGAGCAACACGGTTCCTAGTGTGGTGGTGATGCCGCGATGAAACATAATCGGAAGCAAAAACCTGTTACTCTGCCGCATCTTTCCGGTCTGTCGAGGGATGCGCGTAGGATCGCCTTCGACGAGTTGGATACGAACGCGCATACTGTTTTCACCCCTTCTGCTATCCGTACGCACAAAAGCCCTATTTCCACTACGACGAACAAGTTCTTTGCAGTGGTTTTGTTCGGGCTGTTCATAGTCATGTTGTTGCTTGCGTTCCTCGTGGGTGTCAATGTATACAAAACACTCGATACGATGGCGCAAGCAGAGCGTACCGAGCGTCTTGATCAAGCATTCTTGGCCAATGTCATCCATGCTAACGACGTGGCCGACGCGGTTGAGGTTGGCGAAGGTCCGGAAGGTAAGGCACTCGTGTTGCGTGAGACGCTCGACGGGGCAACTAGCTATGAAACGCGCATCTATGCTTACCAGGGCAAGATCGTGGAAGAATACGTTTTGGCTGAAAATGAGTATATGCCTGAGAAGGCTATCGCGCTCTTTGATTCGGACACGTTTGATTTCTCATATGATAACGGACTGGTCACGATCACCACCGACGATGGAACTGCCGCTATCGCACTGCGTAGCAAGGAAGGGGAGCGCTCATGAAGCCGCTATTCCGTTCCCCTAAAGATCTGCAAACACACAGTCGTTCGGGCATCGCTTTCATCGTCGAGATGCTGATCCTGTTGATCTTGGTCGCGGGATGTCTCTCAGTTCTTATCCAGGCATTTGCTTTTGCTCATCAGCAAGGTGAAGAGAATAGTGCCACGGTAAAAGCGGTGCATCTTGCTTCGAGCACAGCAGAACGCTTCAGCGCTGATCCCAATTCGATTCCCGAAGTTGAGATCATTAACGATTTTGCAGTTTATACGACGGTGAAAAGCGAGCAACAAACCGCGGGTACGCTATATACCGCAACGATCGAGGTATACCGCTTCGACGACCGAGATGCTGGAGCTGGTTCACGACCTTATTATGGTTTGGAGACTGCACGCTACGTGAAGGCGGGTGAGATGTGATGGCCAAACAAGGTTCAGTGCGCATCGGCCCCGTGAGCATTCTCGTGCTCATCATCATCTTATGCTTGGCAGTAATGGCGGTACTTACGCTCATTACCTCAGAGGCAGAAGAGTCCATTACGGTGCGTCAGGAAGAATCGACCACGGCATTCTATGCGAACGAAGCAGAAGCGCAGGAATACCTAGCACGTTTGGATGGATTGCTTGCTCGCGCGAACAGTGCGCATGCCAATGTGCTATCTGCTATCGAAGTATCTGATGCGCCGGATGGATATACCTATGAAGATGGCGTGCTGAGCATTTCGTTCGTACAGGAGAACGGACGAAGGCTCGATATTGAACTTTCGATACCTTCAACAGCAGGCTATGAAATAATGTCTTGGAGAGCATCAACGGAATGGAACGAGGAAGATCCCGATAAGATCTTCTGGTCGGCTCCTAAGGAATAAAGAAACGCATCAAAACGATCGATGAGTATCGCGAAGGGATAGGATTAGTTATGAAGATTCGGGAATTGCTGCAAGAGATGGTGGATCAGAATGCATCCGACATTTTCATCGTAGCTGGCTTGCCGCTCACATATCAGGTCGAGGGTAGGCAGGTGCGCTGGGATGCGCCGCTCATGCCTGCCGATACGAGCGAGGTTGTGCATGCCATCTATGGTCTTGCGGGGCGCGATATCAATCCGTTCCTCAATTCGTTCAACCATGATGATGATTATTCTTTCGCGGTGCCCGGTCTGGGACGTTTCCGTGTGAATGTTTTTCGTCAGCGTGGTTCGCTCTCGGCGATCATCCGTATCATTCCGTTCACGCTTCCTACTGCTGAGCAGTACCATATCCCTGAAGAGGTTATGGCATGTGCCGAATTCGAGAAAGGTCTCGTGCTCGTTACTGGTCCGGCAGGTGCAGGTAAATCGACCACGCTCGCGTGCATGATCGATCGCCTTAATCACGAACGAAGCGGTCACATCATCACGATGGAGGACCCGATCGAATTCGTTCATCGCCACGATAAATGCATTGTTACTCAGCGCGAAATCCCTACTGACGTAGCTACTTATTCGGAGGCACTCCGCTCTGCAATGCGTGAGTCTCCCGATATCGTGCTCTTAGGCGAGATGCGCGACTACGACACGATCGGCACGGCAGTCACGGCAGCTGAGATGGCCCAGCTTATCTTCTCGACACTACACACTACGGGCGGCGCGAATACGGTCGATCGTATTCTCGATGCGTTCCCGGCTAATCAACAGCGTCAGATCCGCATGCAGCTTTCGATGGTCTTGCAAGCAGTAGTAAGCCAGCAGCTCGTGCCTGCGCTCGATGGCACGGAAGTTCCTGCCTTCGAGGTCATGCGCGTGAATCCTGCGATTCGTAACCTTATTCGCGAAGAGAAGACTCATCAGATCGACAGCGTTATCGCGGCTAATCGCCAAGCTGGTATGCGTACGATGGACCAAAGCTTGTTCGATCTGGTCAAAGAGGGAACGATCGCGAAAGATATCGCGCTCAAGTACAGCATTCACCAAGAAGCGCTTGAAAAGCGCTTTGCTGCAGAAGGCATCTAGGTCTTCTTGATCCTTCTCATATAGTGAAAAAGGGCGTGCAAAATGCGCGCCCTTAATTTTTTTTCAGGGTGAATATCTCAAAGAGAGCGCTAAGTGCGTCTGCGCGCTTAGCGGAACATCGCGATAGCGTCGGCAACCTGCTTGTAGGTATCCTCTACGGTAGGTAAGAGCTCTTTGGCTCGTGCGGTGTCGCTGGCGCGCAATGCCTCAGTAACTTCGCTCGCGCGGTCGGAAAGATCGATGAATCCCATGTCGCGTGCCGTTCCTTTAAGGGTGTGCGCAGCGCGGAAGGCTTCATCCCAGTTTTCTGTTGCCATGTTATCGATAAGAGTCGCATAACTTGCGTCGTCAGCGAACATTGTGACGAACTTAGCGATGCGTTCATTGGTGCGTAAGCGCCCGATAACGCCGGCGTAATCGCCCCCTGCGATTTGATAGAGCGTTTCTACGACTTCACTTGGTACTTGATTAGCCATGGTTATCTCGATTCCTTTGGTGTTACGTTATGGATGTAGATGGGTGTATGGCTGTTCGGCAACTCGAAAGGTGCATCAAGCCAGGTGGTGTCTCCGTTATTCTGCATGATCTTGCCGATGACCCCTACAGGGATCGGCTCTTCTTCTTGTGACCAGACGGTTTTAGTGATGATGATGCAATCATAAGCTTCGCCGTTGCTGGTTACCGTGCAATCAAGCCTGACAAGGGGCTCTTGAGGAGTTGTTTCGGCGATAGCTTTGCTGAGCAGCTCGACAAGATCGTTGCTGATCAGGTTTGCAAGCGCTTCGGTGTGCAAAGGGTCCTTGATCTGAGCTGAGGTGCCAAGACGTTTCGCGGCCCAGACGGGAATATGAAGCAAGTCGAGCGATTTGTTGTAGTCGAATTGCAGCTGGCGTGATATCTCTGTAAGGAAATGATTCTTTTCACGTTCGTTTTCCAGCTGATCAAGTGCGTATTCGGTCACATCAAGTGTTTCCGCGTCCTGAATAGCAGGCGCGATAGATTTAAGTTCTTCGTAGCTGTTGAAAGCTCTATTTGGATGTGCGAGCCCTTGACGAATCGCTTCTTGTGCCTCCACTAAGCATTCCAGAAGAAGCGGATTGAACGCGCCACATTCGCCGTTGAGGATCATCTGAATGGCTTTTTCGTGGCTGAATGCCGGTTTGTAGACACGCTCTGAGGTGAGGGCATCATAGACATCGGCCAAGGAGACGATCTGGGCAGAAAGAGGAATCTCATCACCCTTAAGTCCATCGGGGTATCCACGGCCATCATAGCGCTCGTGGTGCCAGCGCGTAATTTCACGCGAGATCTTAACGAGCGGCTCATCTTGAAATCCAAGATCAGAAAGCATCTGGTAGCCAATGACCGTATGCTGTTTCATAGCCTCGAATTCTTCATCGGTCAGTTTTCCTGGTTTGTTCAAGACTTCTTCAGGAATGGAGATCTTTCCGATATCGTGAAGCGCAGATGCTTTTACGATAAGATCGCGCTCTGCATAAGGAAGATAGTATTTGTCGTCCTTCTTGCTTATCTGATTCAACAGTATCTCAGTGAGCGTGCCGATGTTCATGACGTGCATGCCGCTCTCGCCGTTACGGAACTCGACGATGTGGCTCAAGATCGTGATCATCAGGCTGCCATTACGCTCTTTTTCGAAGATCTCATTGGCGACCATATTCGTGAGCTTGCGCTGTTTCGCGTAGAGTTTGATGGTATTGCTTACTCTTCGGATGACGATGAGCTCATCGAAGGGGCGATTGATGAAATCGGTAACGCCAAGACTGTAGGCGCGCTCGACGAACTCAGGAGAACTTTCGGTCGAGATGGAAACCACGGGAAGGAACTGGATCCAACGGTTCTCATTCATTGCTTCTAGGACACCAAAACCATCGACTTTTGGCATAACCATATCCAAGACAACGATCGAGATCTCGGAGGCGTGCTGCTGCAAAATGGCAATAGCCCGTTCACCATCTTCTGCTTCGATGATGTTATAGGTGTCCGAAAGGATATCGGAAAGCAGCATTCGATTCATTGCTGAGTCATCAACGATGAGAATGGTTTCCCTGTTTTCGTCATGTGTTGCTATGATGCGTCCTTTGGTCGAAATCGTTGCCCAAATAAGCACATTATAAGGGGTAATCGGTTTCATTTGCATGTTGCGAAGAAAAAACCTTAGCTGTTTCAATGAAGCATGAGCGGGCACCGTGCAGAGCCTTTAAACTCACCGTTTCCGTATGCTTAGTGGTGCGTGAATTTGAAATCAGAGATAATGAACCAGCGAACATAAGCAGTTGCTCAAAAGGATGGTTCCATGGCTGAATACATAGAAGGAAAACGCGCGGTACTCGAAGCGTTCAAGACCAACGTTCCTGCAACCTGTCTCTATGTTGCTGAAGGTAGCCATGGCGATAAAAATGTGAGCGATCTGGTGAAACGTGCTCACAAGATGGGGCTTTCGGTCAAACAAGTCAAGCGTGATCAGCTCGATAAGCGCTCGGAGCGCGGTTCGCATCAGGGTGTGATGCTCGAGACGAAGCCGTTCGAATACTGTTCTGCACAGGCGCTCATCGATGGCGCGCTCGCGCAAGCGGAGCAGAACAACGGCAATGCGCTCATCGTAGTGCTCGACCACATCACAGATGCGGGCAATCTTGGGGCCATCGCGCGTTCTGCTGAAGTGGTCGGTGCGAGTGGTGTGGTGATCCCTAACAAACGCAGCGCCCATGTGAATGCAGCAACCTACAAGAGCTCGGCGGGAGCGATCGCGCATCTTCCCATCGCGCAGGTGGCTAATATCGCCCAGTTCATCGATCGCTTGAAGAAGAGCGGGTTTTGGGTTGCTGGTGCGAGCGAAAAGGCTCCGCAATGCATCTGGGATGCGCCGATGGCAGGCAAGCTCGCGCTTGTTATGGGCAATGAAGGAACAGGCCTTGCACGCCTTACGCAAGAGCAGTGCGATTTTCTCGTGAGCCTTCCTCAGGCGGGCAACATCGCTTCGCTCAACGTTGCGCAGGCGGCCACCGCTTGCATGTATGAATGGATGCGTCAGGCGCGCATTCAAGCGCAAAACTGATCGGTTCCTTGGAATTCTAGGAGAATAAGGCGCTCTTCGATGCCTGATAAGCGAACGAAAATACTTATCGTCGATGGCTATAACGTGCTGCGCAGTGGTTCGCGCTACCGTTCGATGCGCCATGCGCCGGACTACACGTTCGAGAAATACAACCAAGTGCGCGAAGCGCTGATCAGCGATGTCGCAGCGTTCGCGGGAAGCGAGTACCGCTCGGTCACGGTGGTGTTCGATGGAGGCGACAATCCCGAATCGGCGGGGAAGACGCAGCGGATCGGCGTGGTGAAGGTGGTCTTCTCACCCTATGGGTCGAGCGCGGACAAGGTGATCGAGAAGCTCGCCCATGATGCGCGAGAGAAGAACTTCGAGGTGCTCGTGGTCACGAGCGATGCGACGATCCAAGACACCGTATTCGGCGGTATGGTCACGCGCATGAGCGCTAACGGATTCAGCAACGAGATCGATGACTTGCACGACGAAGCCAAGACCGAGGGTCAAGCGCGTACGAAGCGCAAAGCGACCGTGGCGGACCGCCTTGATCGTTCGGTCCTGGAAAAGCTCGAAGAGATGCGCGATCGGCTCTAGGCAACCACCTATGAGCGATCTGCCGCGTTAGGCGACACACCGCGACACCGCGAAGGGACTTCGACCATCTCGCTCGGCCGCTCGAACAGACGGCTTTTCTCGTGCGCTCGTTCTTGCGCTCTATAGAAGCAAAAAAGCAGAGGGAGTCGAGAGACTCCCTCTGCAGCAGATCACGTATGTTGAGCGGTCCTATCCCGCAAGCACGTCAAGCGAGGTCGCGCCACACACCGATCCATCGGCAATAGCAGCTTCGATCTGCTCATCGGTATACCCAAGATCCTTCATGACCTCGACCGTTGCGCTGCCGAGCATGCCCGTTGGCGTGTAATCGGGTACGGGTTGCGATTCGAACTGGATCGGAACCGTAGGGATATTGCGTTCAGAGTCGGGGTACTTGATCTTCACCAGGTAATCGTTATCCCAAACGTTCTGGTCTTCGTAGACATCGAGCGGCGTCTGGCAAAGCTCGATAGGAATGCCCGCATCCTTGAAGAGCGCGAGCGCTTCGGTGCAGGTCATCTTAGCGAGCGCATCATCCATCACGCCCACCACTTCGGCGTTCAATCCCGCCTCGTTCATCTTCACGCAGTTGATATATTTTGGATCATCGACTAGATCATCGCGCCCGATCAGCTTCATGATCTTGTTGTAATCGCGGTCATACTCAGGATCGCACATGGCAACGTACTTGCCATCACCGGTCATATACACATTGTTGAAGGGGCAGATGACCTCAAGACGGCTCTTCGGATAAGGATTGCCATACTGTGCTGAGATCATGCCCGTCATGAGCGTGAAAACGCCTGCATGCTGGAGCGCACACGTAACGTAATCGCCTTCACCGGTTGTTGCGCGTCCTACGATGGCAGCGCAGATGCCCGCAGCCAAGAACATAGAAGCCTGCAGATCACCATAGCCGTTGGTGGGGATCATAGGGGAATCGCCCCTGTTGACCGTAGTGCCGAACACGCCACCACGCGCCATATAGCAGGTCACGTCAAAGCCAGGATCGTCCTTTTCGGCACCACGTTTGCCATACCCGAGCCCATGGCCCATGATCAGCCGTGGATATTTCGCGTGCAGCGTCTCCCAATCAAGACCGAGCTTCTTCAAGGATTTGGTGCGCGTATTGGTGATGAAGACATCGGCCTTTGCCAAGAGCTTGTCCATCACTTCAGCACCTGTCTCGCTCTTCAGATTGAGCGAGATGAACCGCTTGTTCAGATTGACCATATCGAACGCAAGATTCTCTTCATCTGACATGGGCATATTGAACACCGCGGCTTGCGTCACGCGGCATGGATCGCCTTTTGCTGCTTCGACCTTGATCACATCGGCGCCCCATTCGCCCAGGATGCGTCCGGTCGCAGGTGTGGCCATATAGGTTGTCAGGTCGACAACCTTGATTCCCTCGAGTGGGTTCATCGTAATCCCCCTTTGCCCTCAGATCGCGACCCCCATCGCGCTGAGCACCTAAGAATGTCTTTCTTTCTAGTATAGCCACCTTGTATGTATGCCGGGATTACACCTTGTTTACGAAACATTCTGAAGGGCGTGCAAGCGACTTTGCTTCAGAGGAGGCTTGCTGTGTCCGCTCACGAATTGCCGCTATACAAGCGTGCGTTCTTCTCCTACAATACAAAGGCTGTTTTTATTACACATGCGTGGTGGACTTGCGCTTGCTAGTGGCCCAATAGGTTGCGAGGGCAGGGAAGAAGCCAGGCAGAGGATCAACGAATGGAGAAACATGGCAAAGATCAATCTTAAAGCCCTGCTCGATGCAGGCATGCACTTCGGTCATCAGACCCGTCGCTGGAACCCCAAGATGAAACCCTACATCTTCGGCAGCCGTGGCGACATCTACATCATCGATCTCAAGCAATCCCTCTACGGTCTGGATGCTGCATATAGCGAAGTCAAGCGCATCGCTGAGAAGGGCGGCACCATCCTCTTCGTCGGCACGAAGAAGCAGGCTCAGGAATCCATCGCTGAAGCGGCAAATCGTTGCGGTATGCCGTATGTCAACTCCCGTTGGCTCGGTGGTATGCTCACCAACTTCGTCACCATCCGCTCACGTGTTCAGCGCATGGAAGAGCTCGAAGCTATGGAGGCCGATGGTCGCATGGAGCAGCTCCCCAAGAAGGAGCAGATCCTGCTGAAGAAGGAGCTCGCTAAGCTCCAGACCAACCTCAATGGCATTCGCAACATGAAGCGCATCCCCGATGCGATCTTCGTGGTCGATACCAACCGTGAGCAGATCGCTATCCACGAGGCTCGTCGTCTGAGCATTCCCATCATCGGCACGCTCGATACCAACTGCGATCCGGATGACGTGGACTTCGGCATTCCCGCTAACGACGACGCGATCCGTTCTGTTCGTCTGCTGTGCGATTTCATCGCTGATGCGGTCATCGCTGGTACGGGCGCAGAGGTCACGGTCGAGGAAATGGCAGCGCCTTCCGAGGCTGCAGCTGTTGCAGAAGAGCCGATCGCTCCTAACGAGGAACTTCACGAAAACGCAGAGGAAATGCCTCGCTAATCATCTACGATCCAACGTTTGTCCGGGGCAGGTTTAAGTTTCTTAGCCTGCCCTTTTTAAAAGAAAGGAAATAGCTATGGCACAAGTTAGCGCCGCTATGGTAAAAGAACTCCGCGAAATGACCGGTGCAGGCATGATGGAATGCAAGAAGGCACTCGTCGAAGCTGATGGCGACATGGATAAGGCTGTTGACGTTCTGCGTACGGCAGGTCTTGCTTCAGTTGCTAAGAAGGCTGGCCGCGCTACGAACGAAGGCGCGGTCGTTGCGCTCGTTTCCGACGATATGCATGCAGGCGCGCTCGTCGAACTCAACTGCGAGACCGACTTCGTCGGCATGAACGAGAAGTTCCGTGCATATGCGGAAAAGATCGCGAAGGCGGTTCTCGAGAACGCTCCAGCTGATCTTGATGCGCTTCGCGCAAGTGAGATCGAGGGCGAGACCGTAGAGGCGGTCGTCACCGATGCTATCCATACGCTTGGTGAGAACATCCAGCTCGCACGTTTCGCCTATTCGCTTCAGCCTGAAGGTGCTGTTGCCAGCTACGTTCATGGCGTAGGCAAGATCGGCGTTCTTGTTGACTTCAAGCTCGGTGATGCGAGCTTCGCAACCAACGATGCGTTCAAGACCTATGGTCGCGATATCGCGATGCAGGTCGCAGCAGCTTCTCCGGTCGCAGCAACCCGCGAAGCGGTCGATCCGGCCGTCGTTGCTCACGAGATGGAGATCTATAAGGCGCAGGCTGCTGAGTCTGGCAAGCCCGAGAACATCCAGGAGAAGATCGCTACCGGCCGTCTTGAGAAGTTCTACAAGGAAAGCGTTCTTACCGAGCAGGCTTACGTGAAGGATCCCGATAAGTCCGTTGCTGACTACACCGCAGAAGTGGCTAAGGAGCTCGGCACCACTATCGAGATCGTGGACTTCACCCGTTTCGTTCTCGGCGAATAATCGCGCCACATACTCATTCGAACCCTTCGTTCGCACCCGCAATGCTGGGCGAGCGGAGGGTTCTTTGTCATAATAAGACTGTCCGCAATCAAGATTGGAAAGCTACGATGGCAGAAGAAATAATCGTCACTCACGGTTGCACTCATCTTTCCGGCACTGTTCGCGTGAGCGGTGCGAAGAACTCTGCTTTGAAGCTCATTGCGGCAGCGCTTTTAGGGCAGGGGAAATCTGTCCTGCATAACGTTCCCAATATCTCCGATATCGACATCATGATCGAGGTGCTCAAGAGCCTTGGCGCTAGCGTTGAGCGTACTGGCCATACGATTGCGATCGATACTGCAAACGCAACGGGCTTCGAGACTCCCTATGAACTGGTCTCGAAAATGCGTGCGAGCATCTCTATCTTAGGCCCGCTCATCGGGCGTTTCGGCAAGGCGCGCGTCGCGATGCCCGGCGGCTGCAAGATCGGTGCGCGCAAGATCGACATGCATCTTTCCGTGCTCGAAGCATTGGGCGTGAGCTTCGTGAACGATCATGGCTATCTCTACGCATCGAGCCCTGATGGGCTTCATGCAGCGAAGGTGTTTCTCGATTTTCCCAGCGTGGGCGCTACCGAGAACATGCTCATGGCTTCCGTCACTACCGAAGGTACGACCGTTATCGATAACGCTGCGCGTGAACCCGAGATAGTCGATCTTGCGAACATGCTCAATGAGATGGGCGCATGCGTACAGGGAGCAGGTACTTCCACGATCGTCGTGCATGGGGTCGCGCTCAGCGATATGCATCCCTGCGAGCACTGGGTCGTGGGCGATCGCATCGAAGCGGGCACCTATCTTACTGCAGGTGCTCTTTTAGGTGGTCCGATTACGGTCGAAGGCATCGATCCAGAATTCCTGCGCACGGTCCTTATGAAGTTCGAAGAGATGGGCGCAAACGTTTCAACCACCGAAGATTCGATCACGGTCTCGCGCACAGAGCCGCTCCGTCCGACCGATATCCAAACATTGCCTCATCCTGGGTTCCCTACCGACATGCAGGCGCAATTCTCGGTGCTAGCTGCCTTCGCCGATGGTTGTTCGGTGGTTTCGGAGAACATCTTCGAGAACCGTTTTATGTTCGCCGCCGAACTGAACCGCATGGGTTCCGATATTCGTCTCGATGGCCACCATGCGCTTATCCATGGCGTTTCGGGTTTGCAAGGCGCACCCGTTTCTTCCCCTGATTTGCGTGGTGGTGCAGCGCTTGTGATCGCCGGTCTTGCAGCAGAAGGCGAGACGCGCGTCCACGATATTCATCACATCGATCGCGGATATGAAGACTACGTGGGTAAATTACGCTCACTGGGCGCTCATATCGAGCGCATCGTCGTGTAGCGGAGCTATAATGAAACCGCGCATGGGCGCACCAAAAGAGCAAATCGAAGAGGCGTCGCAAGTGATACCATCGTGTGGCGCATGATGAGGAGTCTATGCCAACCAAACGCAGTTCATCACGATCTTCGCGGTCAGCAAGAAAGGCTGGAAAGCACTGGTCTTCTTCGGTGATCGGAAATCATGCTGCTCCTCAGCATTCATCGCACAAGCCTCGTTTGCGCAATAAGGCTACGGGTTCGGTAACACGCCGCCAGGCACGCAGTTCGGCTTCTTCAACAAGACGACGTAATGCATCGTTTTCCAAACAGACTGCCGAGATCAATCAGATGCAGGTTGAAACGCGCTCGGTCGATCAGCGTACTACGCAGCATAGGGCGAGCAAATCACGTGCGGAAGAATTCATGAAGCGCCGCCGTCGCAACAACATCATCATTGCGCTCGTAGCTGTTTGTGTGGTTGCATTCCTTATCTTCAACATCGCTTCCTGTGCTTTCAAGTCGTTCGCTTCTGCCACCATGGCGCTCAACGATGAAGATGTGAAGAAAGAGCTCGTCGCCGCTAAGGAGAACGAGCCCTACTATATTTTGCTCGCAGGGCTTTCTAACTATGGCCAATCAAGTGAGGCAGCAAGTTATCTTGCGGTGTTGCGCATCGATGAGCAGAATAAGAGTTTCTCGCTCATGAACATTCCGAATAACATCATGTGCACGTATGATCAAGGCACCCAAGATCTTTTGCGCAACGCTCTGCGCTATGGTGGAGAGGCTGAATTGGTGCGCAATGCAAAGGAACAAACCGGCATCGATTTCGCGCACTACCTGCGCATTACCGAAGAGGGACTCAAAACGCTCGTCGATGATATCGGAGGCGTTCAAGTGAATGTTGAGTACCGTCTTGACGATCCGCGGGTGGGTCATGTGGTCATTCCGCCAGGGGAGCAGAACCTTAACGGGGAGCAGGCGGTGGCGTTCGTGAGCGCAACCAACTATCAAGGTGGTCGTACGCAGCGAACTACCAACCAGATGGAGTTTTTCTTCGGCCTTATCAATAAGATGACCTCATCAGAAGGCATTGGTTGGATCAGTGATTCAGACGTGATCTCCAAGGCGATCAAGACCGATCTGTCCTATGACACGCTTTCTGCGCTTGCAGCTATGTATGGGCAAGGGGTTTCGTTCTATACTGCACTGATGCCAGGTTCTCAATACACGGTGAACAATGTGGCCTGCTTCAGCCCTAACAGCAAAGCGTGGGAGCAGATGCGCGGGCGTTTCATGAATGGCGAAGATGTCAATACGAGCATCGACACGTCAGGCATCGATAAGAGCAAGCTTTCGATCGTGGTGTACAACGGCACGGGCAGCGATGGTTTCGCGGCGCAAGCAGCGCAGATTCTTCAATCGAAGGGCTATACCGTTCAGGAGACGGGCAATGCAGATTCTGCGGTCTACACTGAAACGCTCGTGATCTATAAGGACAAAGAAGACGAAGCAGCTGCTGAGGCAATCGTTGCTGATCTTGGAGTTGGTCGTGCGGTGTATGCGAGCGTCTACTACAATTTGAAGACCGATATCCAGGTCGTGGTGGGAAGCGATTGGAAGCCGGTCAGATAGTGTTCGATCCGATCGAATACCTCACTTCGCCGCGCTGGCAAACTATGAGCCTGGGACTCGAGCGTACGCACGCGCTTCTATCTGGGCTCGGCGATCCGCAGAAACAGCTTCGTTTCGTCCATGTAGCGGGAACGAATGGCAAAGGATCGACGTGTGTGTTTCTCGCTTCGGCGCTTGAGCAAGCAGGTTATCGGGTCGGGCTCTTCACGAGCCCAGCGGTCTATTCGTTCGAAGAGCGCATTCGGGTGAATGGGCAACCTATCGCCTATGACGAACTTGCGAGCGTGACCGAAGTGGTGAAGCAGGTTGCCGAAACGCTCGAAGAGCACCCTACTGAATTCGAGCTTTTAACGGGTGTTGCGTTCGCGCATTTCGTACGTTCGCACTGCGATGTGGTAGTCGTGGAGGTTGGTATGGGCGGCCGCCTTGATTCAACGAACGTTATCGAGGCTCCCGAAGTAACGGTCATCACGCCCATCTCGTTCGACCATTGCACATTCTTGGGAGACACGCTTGCAAAGATAGCGGGCGAAAAAGCAGGCATCATCAAGTCAGGCGTACCTGTTGTTTGCGCGCCGCAAGTTCCTGAAGCTGAGGTGGTCATTCGCCAGATCGCACACGGGCACGCTTGTCCGTTCGTGCAGGTCGATCTTTCTCAGGAGCAGGGAAGCGAGGAGTGTTTCTCTTATCGGGAGCGGCGCGATCTTGCGCTTGGAATGCGCGGTGTGTTTCAGCTGGAAAACGCCGCAACTGCCCTTGACGCGCTCGATGTACTTAAGCAGCGCGGGTGGACGATTCCCGAAGAGGCGATTCGCAAAGGTTTACGCCTAGCGAATTGGCCAGGGCGCTTCGAGGCGGTAAGTGCAGAGCCGCTCATCATCTTTGATGGAGGGCATAATCTTTCTGGCATCAGCGCGCTTTCTGCATCGCTCGAACGCGCCTATCCGCAGTACTATCGCATCATCATCTCTGGTGTGCTCGCCGATAAGGATTACCGAGATATGGCAGAAGTGCTGGTCGATATGGCTGATGAGATCATCGCGCTCACCCCAGATAATGCACGAGCGCTTGCTGCGAAGGACTATGTCGAAGCCTTGCGCCACACGCATGAGCCCAGGCGTGCGCACATCATGGTGGAGGCGCCGAGTACCTCAGCGGGCGTGGCAGAGGCGCTCAAACGTTATGAAGGAGCTCGCCGCACGCACGTAGCGCCGCTCATCTGCGTGTGTGGAAGTCTCTATCTTCTCGGGAGTGTTATGGAAGTTTTGCGGCAGGATGGTGTGGTTTTGTAGCGCACTGGTAATTCAGGTATACTTTCAACCGTTGCACGTCGTGCACGTGATGAATATCTCGAATGGGCTTGGGCGGCGCCAAGTTCCGAACCTGGTCAGGTCCGGGAGGAAG